>JABFSB010000337.1 GCA_013140875.1 Acidobacteriota bacterium | reverse complement strand
CCTGTAATTTTTGTTATGTCAAGAAACTCCGTTTACCTTGACTCCTTTACTGAACTTAGGATTTTCATATTCAAGATTACAGAATTCGCAGGTCAGGAAGGCGGGCTTGCCCCCGTTTTTGTTGTGAAATAAACTCCGCCAACGCATCTTCCCACTTCCGCATCGGGGCAAAGCCCAGTTTTTCGCTGATCAGGCAGGCCAGCTTTGAACTTACCGGCCGCGGTGCGGGACGCTCCAATTCCGCGTGCGAGGTCGGCTGAAGCAGGCCTTTGTCAAAGCCGCCGAGTTCACATATCTTTTCGGCAAATCCAAAATAACTCGTTCCTTCACCAGTGTTCGTCACGTGATAAACGCCTGGCAGGTCGGCCGCGGCTAATTCGCGAAGGCGTTTTGCAAGATCGTCCGCGAAGGTCGGTGTACCGTACGAATCATGGATCGCTTTGATAGCTTTTCCCTCGGCCAAAAGGCCCTGCATAACACTTAGAAAATTCGTCCCTCCGTTGCCGAAGATCCAACCTGAGCGAACAATGATCGATCGCGGGTAACCCGAAAACGCTCCGATCTCTCCCTGCCGCTTCGACTTTGCATAAACACCCTGAGGTTTCGGCGTATCACGCTGAGTATAGAACCCACTTTTCGCGCCGTCGAAAACGTAATCCGTCGAAACCGTCACAAACGCGGCGTCGATCGTCCGGCAAGCCTCGGCGAGGTTTTCGACGCCGGCGGAATTTGCGGAATAGCTGGCCGCCGCGTTCGTCTCCGCTCCGTCGACATCGGTAAATGCGGCGCAGTTGATCACCGCATCGGGTCGAATTTCGCCGATCGTGCCAAGGACGGAATCACGCTCAGCGATATCGAGATCGCCCCTCGTAAATGCGATTACATCATCGCCGCCCGAGGTGCAGTGTTTGATCGCCGCCCGTGCCAGCATCCCGTTGGCGCCTGTGATTACAATCCTCATGAAATAATATTTAGGCGGGGTTCGAACCGGACGCATTCAAACGTGCCCCGTACATGCGATCATAATACGCGCGGTAATCACCGCTGCGGATGTGTTCTACCCAGGTTTGATTTTCGCGATACCAGTCGATAGTCGACGCGAGGCCGGCTTCCCAAGTAATCCGTGGCGTCCAGCCTAATTCCGTCTCCGCCTTCGAAGGGTCGATGGCATATCGGCGGTCGTGACCCAGACGGTCTTCCACATATTTGATCAGTGACTCCGGTTTGCCGAGAGCGTTTAGGATCGAACGGACGACATCGATATTTTCCCGCTCATTTCGCGCGCCGATATTGTAAGCTTCCCCGGGCGCGCCTTTTTCATAAGCCAGCCAGATCGCGCGACAGTGATCGTCGACATGGATCCAATCGCGGACATTCCTGCCGTCGCCGTAAACCGGCAGCGGCTGATCGTTCATCGCGTTTGCGATCATCAGCGGAATCAGCTTTTCGGGAAATTGCCGTGGCCCGTAATTGTTGCCGCAGCGAGTTATAACGGCATCGACGCCGTGCGTCTCGCGGGCCGCCCGGACCACAAATTCAGCTGCCGCCTTTGACGCAGCATAAGGTGAATTAGGCCGCAACGGTGAATCTTCGCTAAAAAATAGGCCGCTGTTGTCCGGCAAACTGCCCATGACCTCGTCGGTCGAGATCTGGACGAACCGCCGCACGCCCTTCGCCCTGGCGGCATCCAACAGCACCTGCGTTCCGATAACATTGGTCCTGAGGAATTCGTCGGCCGATAATATGCTTCGATCGACGTGCGATTCGGCCGCGAAGTTAAAGATCGCCTCGCAGTTTTCCGGCACCGCGGAAGTTACCGACGTGCGGTCGCAGATGTCGCCCTTAACAAAAACGTGACGGACTTCGTCAACCCCAGTTAGGTTTTCGAGATTCCCGGCGTAGGTCAATGCATCATAGTTCACGATTCGGACATCCGGCTGTTCTGCCAACAACAACCGCACAAAAGCCGAAGCGATAAAACCCGCACCACCCGTTATAAAAATCGTAGTCATAAAAATCACTATTCCCTATTCGTTCTTTCGGAATAACGAATAGCGAAGAACGAATAAAAACCGAAAAAACTATCGATCAAGCCGCCGCATTTGTTCAAGCAGCAGATCGGCATATTTTCGCGGTGAATCGATATTGTCCAGTATCACTTTTCCGCCGGTCTCGCTTGCGTTGTCGATAACGATGTCGCCAAATCCCAACAGGCGCTGAATAAACGAAGAGGAAACCGTAACGTCCTGAATTCGTCTAAGCGGAACGTTCTGCGTCGAGCGCGAGATCAAGCCCTTATCTATCTCGATCGTCGTTTCGGTCAAGGAATATCGGACCATTTTCTGCCGCAAGTGAAAGTACGCCGGAACCAAAAGCAGCAGAACGCCGATCACCACGGCGATCGGCCAGGAAATTCCGACCATTCCGAAGAGCGCGACAAGCAAAAAGGCGGCTATCACAGTTAGTACATAGCCACCCCTGACGAACATCAGCGTTGGCGAGATCGAAAAGATCGGCTCGCTTGGAACGACCGCCTTATCGCCACGGACGGCCACGCGGGTTTCTTCTTCCAAATCGAACTTATAACCGCATCTTTGGCAAAAGACCGCGTCGTCCGAGTTCTGTGTTCCGCACTTTATACAGTACATACATTCTAAGCCCGGGAATCTGCTCCGGATTCGGACTTCAAGAAATCATACCGTAAGCCGTCAAAACAAAAAAACGGCCGGTTTTCGCACCGGCCGCAGGTCTGTAAAAGACGAGTGGAGAAGATCGATCTTTTCTATTGATTGACGAGCATCATTTTGCCGTCAGGAAGTCGAACGGGCAACGCGTCCGGTTCATAAATCGTCAACGGACGCGACTCTTTCTGGACCTTGGCGGTCTCACCGTTGAGGCGCCGTGCCGAACTTATGTACCGCGGGTCCGATATCGCGTTGTAGCGGGCCGAGATACGGCGGACGTATTCCTGCGTTTCGCGATACGGCGGCACGTTCCAGCCATATTTCATCACGGCGCCTTCGCCAGCGTTATAACCGGCGAGTGCAAGGACCACATCGCCATTGAACGTATCGAGCAGCCATCGCATGTATTTAACGCCGGCATCGATGTTTTGCTGTGGATCGTAGATCTTGGTCACGCCGAACCGCCGCGCCGTAGCGGGCATCAACTGCATCAGTCCGCTTGCACCTTTCGGTGAAGTTGCGTTGATCTTAAAGGTCGATTCCTGGTGCATTTGGGAATAGATGAGCAGCGGGTCGATCCCATAGCGCCGGCTTGAATCGACGATGTAGGAATCGTGCACCGGGTTCCCGGTCGTGAATCCCTTCAAGTGAGAACCGGTTCCCATGGCCAGCGAACTGCGAACTGCCGGAGCGGCCTCACGCGTTGCCAGGCCTTCGGCCACGGACTGCACGTTGCGCGTGTACACCGTCTTTTTCACTAATTTTGTATCGACCGCGGTCCCGCCTCTCGAATTTTTCTTTTTTTGGTCTTTCGCGGACAATCTTACGACCGGCGCCGGCGGATAGTAGACTTGAACGCCCTGAGAGCGGTCAAAATTATCCATCGTCCGAGGGCCATTTTGAGCCGTCGCGGCAACAGCGGCAGATAATGAAAGTGAGATGATTGCGAGTAGAATTGCCTTGTTCATGCGATGGGGACAAAGGGGCTTGGCCGGTTGTGACGGCGGCCGGGTAGTCTCGAGTTTTCGGTTGATCGGAGAGGGAGACCTGAGCAATTTCTTGCCGCGCTTTTAGTCGCTAAGTATTACAAACTACCAATCTTAGAGGTGTTCCACAAAATTATTAAAGGTTAAACGGCGTTGGCATCTGGCGGAGACAAGGATAGCGCCTCGCGGGCTTCGAAGTAAAGCCGCCGGGCATTTCCGCTTCGACCTCGCCGGGATTTGCGGTATCTTTATGCCATGCTTTACCTTTCGCAGATCCTGGGGCGGCCGATCTACGATCTTCGTAACGAAAAGATTGCGTCGATCCGTGACATCCTGGTGAAATACGGCAGCGAGGAATATCCGCCGGTCGTCGGACTTGTCGCCCGTTTGCGAAGACGTAACTTCTTTATTTCCCGCAAAAGCATATCCGAACTCAGTTTGCACGGGGCAAAAATGAGCTCTGCCAAGCTCGATCTTACGCCGTTCGAACGGCGGGAAGGCGAGGTGCTGTTGGGAAAGGACGTGCTTGATAACCAGTTGATCGACGTTGACGGAAAACGAGTCGTTCGCGTTAACGATGTTCAATTAATCGACACGGGCGAATCGTGGAGAGTCACGGGTGCGGATGTAAGTTTGCAAGGCTTCGTCAGGCGGCTTATGCCAAAAGGATTTTATGGAACGGACCGGCCGGTCGAGGTGCTCGATTGGGCCGATGTCGGCTATCTTGCGACCGACACGGCCACGGTCACGGTGCAGCTGAAATCCTCCAAAGATAAGCTCTCGCGACTTCATCCGGTCGAGATCGCCCAATTGGCCGAAACGCTTTCGCCAATTCACCGCACCGAGGTTGTCGAAAGTCTGGATGACGAGACTGCCGCCGACACCCTCGAAGAGATGTCGACCGAAGCCCAGGCCCGCATTCTGGAAGAAATGGATGAGGAGAGGGCGGCCGACATCCTTGAAGAAATGTCGCCGGACGACGCGGTTGATGTGCTCGACGAAATGGACGAAGAGAAAGCTCAGGAGCTCTTCGATCTCATGGAAGACGAAGAAAAGGCCGATGTCGCCGAACTGATGCCTTACGCAAGCGATACGGCCGGCGGTCTGATGACAACCGAGTTCGTCGTTTTTCCGCGTTGGTTGACGGTTGGCGAAACAATCGCCCGCCTTCGCGAAATGGCCGAAACGCCGAACATGATCTACTACCTTTACGTCGTCGAGGAAGAGGGTTCGTGGAAAATATCAGGAGTGATATCCTTGCGCAGCCTTATTCTTGCTGATCCTACCAGCCGTCTCGACGACGTGATGCGGAGCGAATTTCGCTTTGCCCACACCTCCGAATCGGCGGAAGAAGTTGCCCAGACCATTTCCGAATACAATCTTTTGGCGTTGCCGGTCCTGGACGATGAGGGCGAGATCGCGGGAATCGTTACCGTCGACGATGCGATGGAAATTCTTTTACCGAAAAATCTTCAGCGTCGCCTGCCCCGATTGTTTGGCTGAAAAAGGCGGAAATTCGAAAATAACCTAATTACTCGTTCCTGGCGATCTCCGCGTCAAAAACCAGTTTGAAACGCCGAGGTCGTCGCAGATTCGGAGATTGTCGACACTAAGAGCTGACCGACACCGGCTTTTCAACTCGAACCGAGAGTGC
>JABFSB010000310.1 GCA_013140875.1 Acidobacteriota bacterium | reverse complement strand
GATCCGGAACCCGGTCCGCGACCGCCGTACAGCCGAGCGTATCGGTTCGAACGATGCTATGCAGGACCGGATGGAAGATCTTTTCCATGCGATGGCCGAGGCCGGAGCGTCCGATCTTCATTTATCGGTTGGAATGCCGCCGATGATCCGCAAAGACGGCCGGATGCAGAAACTTGAATGCAGTGAAGCCGAGTTAGGCGAAGACCTGATGAAAGACCTGCTGCATTCGATCATGCCACAGCGTAACAAGGACGAATTTTCGGAACGCCGCGACAGCGACTTTGCGTATGAGATCGTCGGCCTGGCTCGTTTTCGCTGCAACATTTTCATGGACCGTAAGGGCATGGGCGCGGTTTTTCGCATCATTCCGTCGAAGATGACGACCGCCGAGCAGTTGGGCCTGTCGAGCGCCATCATGGGCCTGACCGAGCTGACAAAAGGCCTCGTCGTCGTGACCGGTCCGACCGGTTCGGGCAAATCGACCACGCTGTGTGCGATGGTCAATCACATCAACTCCAGCCGCGAAGACCACATCATCACGATCGAAGACCCGGTCGAGTTCGTCCACGACAACATCAAGTGCCTGGTCAACCAGCGCGAGGTGCACAACCACACGATGTCGTTCAAGGACGCATTGCGTGCCGCGCTTCGCGAAGACCCGGACATCATCTTGGTAGGCGAAATGCGTGATCTTGAAACCATCTCGATCGCGATCGAAACCGCCGAGACCGGCCACCTCGTCTTCGGCACGCTGCACACCACAACCGCCGTCTCGACCGTCGACCGCATCATCGACCAGTTCCCGGCCGACCGTCAGCAGCAGGTCCGCGTCATGCTCAGCGAGAGCTTGAAAGGTGTCGTCGCCCAAACCTTGCTGCCGCGCAAAGGCGGCGGCCGCGTCGCCGCTCTCGAGGTGCTCATCATTACGCCCGCCATCTCGAACCTCATCCGCGAAGGCAAAACCTTCCAAATCGGCTCCGCCATGCAAACCGGCAAAGCCCACGGCATGGTCATGCTCAACGACGCGCTCTTCGAACTAGTCAAAAAAGACATCGTCGAACCCCGCGACGCCTACCTAAAAGCGATTGATAAGACGAATTTTGAGTCCATGCTGACAAAGGGCGGATATAAGATTTGATACAGAACGCTTGGCTTGATCGCGCGAATACGGTGTGATCGGCTCGCAGTGAAATTTGCGGCTATCGGCTGTCCTGCCGATTTGCAGGGTAACGCGGAAATGCGTCCAAACAACGCTTTAAATATTAGCTCCGCTTAATAAGTTTAAAACAATTATTCGCTTTCATTATAAAAAAGTAGGAGTAGTATGTAGCTAAGGGAGGCAACATATGACTACATCCTACATGTCAGAACATATTCCGGACCCGGATGCATTGCGCGAGAAACGGTTTTTTCAAATCGCGTTTTTTCTGCCTTTGATCTTGCCGCTGATTCCGCTCGTCGGATTGCCCGCAGTGCTCGACTTTCAGGTCAACGGCGCCATGGCGGTTATCGCCTTTTTTCTGATCGCTTCGCTAATTCTTGGAGGCGTGCCGTACTTGTTTTTCCTAATCGGCGTGTTTACCTGGATGCGGGGCAAGGACGGCCAGCAAGTGCGCCAAATGACTTACATCGCGCCCATCATCTACGCCGGAGTCCTTATCGTGTGCTGCACCCTGGTTGGCGTCGTTGGCGGCATCTTTCAGCGTGAGCCATCTGCGCTTGCGGGCGGAATTGTAAGCGGCATGTTCTTGTCGATATTCGGCCTGGTCACCGGCTATGCGTACGTCGCATTCTGGAATCTGGCATTCGTCGGTTATCGATGGCTTGTTCAAGAGCGGCTGAATTGAGGATACGTTCTCTGCACTCTCTGCGTCAACCTCGATCCGACACTGAGATTGAGGCAGAGAGCGCGGAGGGTGACCGTTTTCACATTACTGCTTGATCTTTATCCAACCGAAAACAATGCCTTTCCCATCCGCTCGACCTGAAATCGATACATGAACGAACGGGTATCAGCTTCGTGCATAAAGTTTCCTTTATCTGGCGAATGGCCGTCGCCGATGGTCGAGACGGCGTGGCCCATTTCGTGGAGAAGTGTCACCTTATCGTCATTCGGCCGCTGGGATATCAGGCATGCACGTGTAAGGCTGCTTTCTAACTTGGTCTCGGGTGGCGTAATTCCGTAGCCGGAATACACGTACTGGCAAAATATTATCGGCAGCGGGACCACGAATGTGCACTGCCCCTTTATCCTCCTGTCCGCCGCCTGTCTAAGCATTTTGTAGGCCGCCGCCTCATGAGGGATCAGCTTGGTCACTTTTTGCCCGTCGCCGTTCGCGTCTTTCTCTTCAAGCTCAGGCATATCAAGATACGTGAGCGTATTCACGCCCGCATTCTTCGCTCCGTTCTCGGGCCAGACGGAAAGTTCGATATTATGCGCCTCCAGCATTTCACGCGCCTTGGCGATCACGCCCTGGTCGTCGTTCTTTTTGTAATTGTCCACATACAAACACGCGATGGTCAATTTCACCTTCTTCGCAAGCCGGAACTCTTTATCTCTTTCATTCATATTTCTTCTACGCCCTTGTGACGACGGAAATGTTGTGCTCTTTTGCCTATTTGTGATGGTTGAATTAGGGAAGGTACAGCGATCTGGATACGCGTATGGAAGGCTGGATTACGGGGCAAGGTACATCTGCTTTTTTGAAATACGTCTCGTTATTCACTATCGCAGTTATGGCAGGCCGCTTATCAAGATGGCGTCACCGAGCTGTCTGCCGCGGGCGACAGCCAGATTTTTTTCGTCGTGAGACCAGGCGAAATTGAAAACACGATCAGGGAGATCGAGGACTCTTTCGGGTTGACCGCCGTTTATGGGCTGACGCCAGAGAGCGGAGGAGTTGAATGAGCCGGACGAATAATAGAACGCCGCGGAGTCGCCCGCCCACTGGATCATCGGCCGCCTTAGGGGAAGGTCGAATAGTTTCGGTTCGCCGTTTCCGTCTGAAGGGATAATTCCAATCTGCATCGTACGCTCGTCGCCCTTAGGTTCGACCCGACTCGAAACGTGACGGTATGCGAGCCATTTTCCATCGGGCGAAAGCGTCACGAAACTCTCAGCGGTTGCATCGCTCAGACGCGAAACCTGGACTGCCTCTCCGCCCTCGATCGGCATTTTCCAGATAGCAGAAGGCCCGGCTCCGATCTTGATGAAAAAAACCTCGCGGCCGTCCGGCGATAAAGCTCCGGCAATCGACCTTTCTTTATTATTCTCGTCAAAAGTAAGCTGTCTCTGGTTTCGCCCGTCGATGTCCATTCTCCAAATCTGCGACGCGCCCGTTCTGTTCGAGGTGAAGATAATGCTGCTGCCGTCCGATGCAATCGTTGGGTCGGTGTTGTCCTGCCCGGCATTTGTAATTAGCTGGACGCGGCTGCTTCCGTCGGAGTTCATCGAATATAGATCGGTTACATTATTGGTAAAGCTGCTGAAAACGATCTTGCCGCCGGGCGTCCATGCCAACCCGACATAGCTGTCCAGATTGCGTTCGCCGAAAGTAAGTTGTTTCGCTTTTTTTAAATCGCCTTCCGGCAGCAGCCAAAGATGCGAAATTATCCGCTGCTGCCGCGTGACCAGCAATTGGCCATCGGCCGAAAGGCTGAGCCAGAAATAGCTTTCAAGATCGTTGGTCCACCGTCGGACCTCACCGTCGGGCAAAGAGACCATCCAGATTTGCGAATACGGCTCTCTGGCCTCGCGGGCGGTGATGATCAATCGCTTGCCGTCGGGCATCCACAGGACGCGAAAGATCGCTCGCCACCTCGGAATTTTCATCTCCGTTTCTTCGCCGGTTGGAACGTCGATCATCAAAAGTTTCGGGAAAAACTGCTGCTGCTGTCCGCTGGCGATGATCAATTTTGAACCGTCCGGCGACCAGCCCGGAGCACCGCCGCGATAATCCCAGGGCGCACTTCTCGTCGCCAACTGTCGTTCACCGCTGCCGTCCGTGTTGGAGAGGATCAACAAATACGAAGTCAATTCCGCATCGCGGCGAACAAAGGCAAATTGTTTGCCGTCAGGCGAAACACTGAAATCGCTCCAAGCATTGTCGACTATTTTTTTTGGCGGCCCGCCGAAGGCAGGTGCCTGATAGATCGCGCCGACGTCGCTTTCTTCGCGATAAAACAAATAAAGTCCGTCCGGCGAAAAAGCAAGCGAGCGATAACCTTTTCGCGACGGCGGCAAGATCTGAAACGGATTTCCGTCGCCGATCTGCTTTGCCCAGACACTCGCCTGCTCTTCGTCGAGCCGCACATAAGCCAAAAGCTTTCCATCGGGTGAAAGGGTCGGAAATACGACATCGCCGCTGTCGGTCACTTTCTGAAAACGAAGCTGTTCGATCGGAGCAATTTTCGATCCGGCCTCATCCGCGCCTTTAAGGGCGTAGCGGTAAACGCCAAAGCCCGCCATCGCAATAAGCAATAATCCAAACCCCGCAAAAAGCAGCGAACGTAAGTGCGAACGGCGACCGGACGCCCGCAATCGCGACGCATCGACCGCCGCAGGCGTGCCAGGTAAAGAAGGCACAGTCCTTATATCTTCAAGAATATCGGCCGAAAGCTCGTTGTCATCATCGGCGTCGACCGCCGCACTGGCGGCGAGCGAATCGGACCTTATGTTTTTAAGCGTTCCGGCAAAGCGGTAACCGCGTCGCGGGACGGTCTCGATAAATTGCCGGCCTTCTTCGTCCAGCCCGAGTTTGCCGCGAAGTGTATAGATGTTTTGGGTCAGAACACCGTCCTCGACAAAGGTGTCCGACCAAACGCGATCGAATATTTCCTGCTTTGTTACGATCTGACCCCGTCGTTCGATGAGAAGTTGAAGAAGCTCGGCGGACTTTGGCGAGAGCGGAACCACGTCACTATTTCGCCAGAGAGTTCCGTTCCGGGCATTTAGCTGGAAATCTCCGAATTCGTATAAGTTGTTGACCCCGCTGTGCATAAGTCACTTGAACTTTCTTTGAGAAATGTTTGAGGGCAACTTTGAGGACGTAACTTCACAAATTATTTTGCGGCCCGCGTCCTAATCCGCGAACGAAGCAAAAAACTTTTTGCAGCGTTCTCCCGGGCCGATAAATTTCGTCTTGGGGAAAAATAAATTATAAACGAAGGAGATAACGAAATGAAATCAATTCTATTAACGGTCGCGCTGGCAGCCATTTTTCGGTTGCCGCCTCAGCTCAAACGACGCCCGGTGTCGACAAACGCGAACAGAACCAGAAAGAGCGAATTGTAAACGGCGTCAAATCGGGCGATCTCGGATTTAAGGAAACCGCCAAGCTGCT
>JABFSB010000355.1 GCA_013140875.1 Acidobacteriota bacterium | reverse complement strand
CAGCTACAAAGCGGGTTGGATTTCACCGTTACACCTTTGCGTCAGCTAAAGATTTGAGTATTGTGCTGGATCTTGGTTGGCGCGATCGTGTCATTGATTCGCTACTCACATTTAATGGCACAGATGAAATTGAGGGTTCTCGAGAATCTACATCCTGGGCGAAGAATCAGAAAATCTATTTCGTCGCGCGGTTTTCAAGACCGATTCGCCGAATGGAAGTGGCGAGCGGTGAGGATTACAAAGACCGAGAGGTCTTTGAACGTGTAGGTTCCGCCGGTGTGGCCGGTAATGGATCATTGCGGGCCGCACTTAAGTTCAGAAACACTGCCGAAAGGACGATAGCGATAAAAGTCGGCATCTCATTTGCCTCGATCGAAGGTGCCCGCAAGAATCTCGATGCCGAGCTTCCGGGCTGGGATTTCGACAAGGTTCGGGCCGATGCAAAAGCGGCGTGGAACAAGGAGCTGAGCAAGATCGAAGTCTCCGGCGGCACGCCCGAGCAGACGACGAATTTCTACACCGCTCTCTACCACACGATGGTCCACCCGAACGTCTTCAACGACGTTGACGGCCGATACAAAGGCCACGATGGGAAGATACATCAGCTTCAGGGATATGCGGCTCAGCCGCCCTATTTGCGGCGAAGCTCTGCTTCTCCGAGCGGCTTCCAAAATGCAACCGGCGGCTCCGCCGCCAGTTCAGGGCGGCGGCAGAGCCGCGAATCAATAAAGGCGACCCGCCGGAAAAGCAAAGCTTTTCCGCAAATAGACGGGCAAAGCCCGCAAAAGCGGCCGGAGCATTACACCGTCTTCTCCCTTTGGGACACGTTCCGGGCCGCGCATCCGCTTTATACCATCATCGACCAGAAGCGCACGGTCGATTTTATCAACACGTTCATTCGTATCTATGAGCAAGGCGGGCGGCTGCCGGTTTGGGAGCTGTGGGGTGAAGAGACCGATACGATGATCGGTTACCACGCCGTTTCCGTGATTGCCGACGCCATGGTCAAGGGCATTAAAGGCTTCGACTACGAAAAAGCCTACGCCGCCGCCAAACACTCCGCCCAACTAGACCACTTCGGCCTCGCCGCCTACAAAAAACGCGGCTACATCTCGATGGAGGACGAGAACGAATCGGTCTCGAAGACGCTTGAATATGCTTATAACGATTGGTGTATCGCACAGATGGCGGAAATACTGGCTGACAAAGGCATAGCCACTCAGGTTGCGACGCTGCAACCCGGCAGTCGTGATCCAGCCCCTTACAGCTCAGGGGTATTCAACTTCTTTCTGGAGGAGAACAAGTTTCGACGGCGCGCCCGCTACTTCGAAAACCTCTTCGACACAAAAACCAGCTTCTTCCGACCAAAAAAGAACGGCGGCTTCGTTGAACCCTTCGCGCCGAACGACGTGACTTTCGGCTTCACCGAGGGCAATTCATGGCAATACTCGTTCTTCGTCCCGCACGACGTAACACGGCTGATGGAGCTGATGGGCGGACGTGAAAAGTTCGTCGCAAAGCTCGATGAGCTATTAACGACCGACCAAAAACTTGCTGGCCGCGAACAGGCCGACCTTACCGGGCTGATCGGCCAATACGCACATGGCAACGAACCTTCGCATCATATCGCCTACCTGTACAACTACGCACAGGAACCCTGGAAAACGCAGAAGTACGTCCGCCGGTTAATGGACGAATTTTACAAGAACGCACCCAACGGCCTGATCGGCAACGAAGACTGCGGCCAGATGTCGGCATGGTACATCATGAGTGCCGGCGGATTTTATCCCGTCGCACCAGGCTCGCCCGTTTACGCGTTCGGCACGCCGCTGTTCCCTGAAATGACTTACAGATTGGACAACGGCAAGACTTTCACTATCCGGGCAAAGAATATGTCGGCGAAGAACCTGTACATCCTCAATGCAAAACTCAACGGAGCGCCTTACAAAAAGTCTTTCATCACGCACGAAGAGATGGTGAGCGGTGGCGTGCTGGAATTCTCGATGGTCGATCAGCCTGTAAACACAGCATTCAACGAGTTTTCGGTATCGTCGATTGGGACGAAAACAGTCGTCGTGCCGGTCGTCACGGCCGAGCGAACCTTCGCAAAAGAAACGAGGGTGACATTGGCCACCCTGACTCCAAACGCGCGAATCCGCTACACGACCGATGGCACCGCGCCGACAGCAACCTCAACCGCTTACGCCAATCCATTCACCATCGACCGATCGATGACGATAAAAGCGATCGCGTACGACGTAAATGGACAGTCAAGTTTTCCAGTCGAATCGGTACTAACGAGACGCCCGCACGATTGGACCGCTAAGGTTCTCTCCGGCTACAGCACGCAGTACACGGGCGGCGGTGAGAACGCTATCGTTGACGGCATTCGCGGGACAGTGAATTTTGCCAGCGGCGAATGGCAGGGCGTGCAAGGCAAGCCGTACGAAGCGGTGATCGATCTGCAGCGTGAGACCGAGATCAAAGAACTAGGCGGCAGTTTTTTGCAGGTCGCCGGGCCGTGGATATGGATGCCCGATCGGATCGAGTTTGACGTGTCTTCGGACGGCACGACGTTCACCCGCGTCGCCGAAATCAAACCAAACTTTCCGCAGCGAGAACTAACGCCGACGATCAAGGAATTCACTCAAACGATCACCTCCACAAAAACGCGCTACATCCGCATCCGCGCCCATAACTTCGGCAAGATCCCATCATGGCACCCCGGCTCTGGCGGCGATCCGTGGATATTTGTGGATGAGGTCGTGATTCGTTAACGTCGAGGAATAATTTGCCACTAATGCACGAATGTTCGTATTCGCCCATTAGTGGCCGAAATCTATTTCTCCGATCCCTCGTAGACATCGTTCTTTGCAAATCCTCGTTTCCTTAACTTTCTCAGCATCGTCCTCAAATCGCTGTCTGCTTTCGTGAACAGTCGGCGGAGTTTTTGTTCGGGGCGGGCCATGAAATAGGTGACGTGGGTGGTTTCGTAACCGTTCGGGGAATGCGGCGAGAAGTAGTAGTTCGAGATACATCGTCGCGTACCAGATGCCTTTACCTCGTTTACGGAATGCCACGATTTGTCGTTGGTGGACATTAGTACGAGGCGATTAAAAAGGCTTGGTATCTCGACGTGCTTCGAAACATCTTCGTCCCACAGCTCAAGGTTGCCGCCGTTTTCGGGCCGCCAATCGGGCGTGATGTAGTAAAGCAGGTTGAGAACGCGGTAGTTTTTCTGTTCGCCGTCGTGTGAATTGTCGATATGCGGCTGCAGGAAATGCCCGCGTTCCATGGCGCTTATCCCGCCCGCATAAAGGTGCGGGTCGCCGACGGCATCGTTGATCCCTGTAATTTCGGCCACCTTTTGGATAATTCTATTGTCCTGAAAGGCGAACGTAATGTCGGCAATCAGCGGGTCAAATTGATCGAGGGACTTAGACGTGTATTTCTTCTCACGAAAACTGTCGAGAAGGCGCATCTTGTCCGACGGCGGGAATGTCTGGGCAATACGCTGTGCAATATCGTCGGGCAGCAGATCGTCGATCGGGCAGAATTTGGTCTTGATGCCGCGGCTGTTGTTGAATTCAGCCGAAATACTCTCCTTATCGCGGTCAAGGCGTTCCAGAATCAGGTTTACAAGTTTCTCACGCATTATCTTTCATGTTTCATCTTATTCCTCTTAGGTCCGTGGTTAAACCAAATCATTCCCACAGAAGAGGAACAATAAAATGAGAAGAGCCAAAACTAGAAACTATAGGCTAAATCACCCGCCGCAAATAATAAAATGACCAACCCGGGTTTCAAAGCGTCTAAACAATTGTCGCGGCCTGTTGCTTAGGCCGCAATTTATACAAGAGGTTTTGCTGCAATGGATAGAAGATATTTTTTACGAACAAGCGGTATCGGTTTGGCAAGCTTTGGTTTTATGGCTGCGGCCCCAGAGTTTTTGCACCAATTTGCCTCTGCGGCCGATACGAAAAAAGGTTACGGGAAAAAGAAGGTGCTGGTCACCATTTTCCAGCGCGGCGCGGTCGATGGGCTTAACATGGTGGTTCCGCACGGCGACAGCCAGTATTACGACCTGCGCCGTACGATCGCCATTCCAAATCCCGGCAAAACGGACGGGGCGATCGATCTGGACGGCCATTTCGGCCTGCACCCGGCAATGAAATCGCTTGAGCCGTTCTGGAAGTCCAAGCAATTGGCGATTATTCATGCCTCGGGGTCGCCGGACAATACGCGGTCGCATTTCGACGCCCAGAACTACATGGAATCGGGCACGCCCGGTTACAAGGGCACTCGCGACGGCTGGCTTAACCGTGCTATGCAGGCGACCGCCGGCAAGGACGATTCGCCTTTCCGCGCCGTGTCCATGACCCAGCAGCTTCCCCGCTCGTTCTACGGAAAAGCTCCGTCGATAGCGATGACCAACCTTGCGGATTTCGCCGTCAAGGCCGGCATCTACACTCAGGAAATAAAGGGCGGATTCGAAGGCGTTTATCAGCACAATGCAAAAGATTCGTTAAACGAAACCGGTGCCGAAACGTTCGAGGCGGTAAATTATCTCAAACAGGCAAATCCGTCACAGTACAAGCCTGAGAACGGAGCCGTCTATCCGCCGTCGCAGTTGGGCCGTTCGCTGATGCAGATCGCCCAATTGATAAAGGCCGGCGTTGGCCTGGAAGTCGCCTTTGCCGAAGCCGGCGGCTGGGACACCCACGTCAATCAGGGCGGCCCGCGCGGTCAGCAGGCAAACCTCCTTCGAGATTTTTCAAATTCGATCGCTGCGTTTGCAACCGATCTCGGCAAACGCATGGACGATGTTGTCCTGCTTACAATGTCCGAATTCGGCCGCACCGCGCGTGAAAACGGTTCGCGCGGAACCGATCACGGCCACGGCAACGCGATGTTCGTTCTTGGCAATTCGGTAAAGGGCGGAACCGTTTACGGCGATTGGAAAGGCCTAAAAGACGATCAGCTGAACGAAGGCCGCGACCTCGCCGTGACCACCGATTTCCGCGACGTGTTCGCCGAAGCCGCGTCGAAACACCTCGGGGCAAAAGACATCAATTCACTTTTCCCAAAATACGCCGCCGACCGCGCAAAATTCCGTGGATTTCTCTCATGATTCCCCTCCAATCGAATCATGAAACAAAACCGCCGCCCGTTAGATCGAGCGGCGGTTTTTGGTATCCTCGATTTGTGTTCACGAAACGCGCGACAAAACCCGAACGGATCGACATTGGCGATTACACGCCGGAAGAGTATGCACGCTTTTTGCGTGAGATACGTTTCATCAATCAACGCCTCGGCGACCGCTCGGCGCTGGAAAAGACTTTGCTTGCGGATGTTGAGCGGCTTGATCTGAAGG
>JABFSB010000425.1 GCA_013140875.1 Acidobacteriota bacterium | reverse complement strand
AGCCTTGGTATTCTCGTGAGCATTTCGGGCGAAGGCCGGACAAAGGATATTTCGGCCTCAACCACAAGCCCGCGGGACATCGAGGTAAGGGCGGAAGCGGAAGTCGAAGGTACGTCGGGACGGCGCATTTATGTGATCAAATCGGTAAGCCAAAACACCGGTGCCTATCTTGTGAACTTTGAATCCCCGTGCGGCAAGAAAGAGATAATGGTCCGCGTACGTTAGTTTTATTCCACCGTTTTATTCCGCGACCTTCGCCTTCTCATCGCCGAGCGGAGCTGTCGCCAACACCACCAGAAGTAAAAAGAAAAACGCGTTTGAAGGCGTCCGCAGCGGAAAATCGAAAAAGCTGTGGATGAGGATGCCCACGCAGCCGCCCAGGGCACCGATGGCAATACTGCGGCGTGTCGGGCTGGTCGAGTTCTTGATCACTGAAACGCCGCGTTTAAATAAAAGAACGATAAACGCGGCGACGCACGCAAATGCCATAACGCCGCCATCGGCCAAAGCCTGAAGGTAATCGTTATGTGCCTGTTCGACGCGGAAAAATCCGTTCCACGTATCGTATTTGGTAAATGCCGTTCCAAAGGCGTCGTATCCCGCGCCGATTATCGGATTATCTAAAAATATCTTCACGGCGACGGACCAAAAATGCGTGCGTCCGCTCGAAACATCCGTGTCGCCGGCCTGCATTCCCAGGCCGCGAACGAGCGGGTCGGCACCGGAAAGAAAAACGACGGCGGCGGCAACGGCAACAAGAATCCCGGCACCGACACCTGCGATCTTAAGCCCGACGAACCTGCCCGCAGATTCGTGCGAATGCCTGCGGGTCAGATAAAAGTGCGCGAAAAGAATGAACGCGGCGGCACCCAGGGTGCTTATCAAACCGCCCCGCGAACCGGTCATACCGACCGCGATTATCATCAACAAGAGCGCGATCATTAACAGCGCCTTTTTGTTTCGCTCAACCACATCGCCCAACAAAAGGCCGAGCGTCATTCCGCCGGTCATTTCCATAAATGCCGCAAAATGATGCTGGTTTACGAACGGCCCGAATGGAATTGCCTGTGGTGTCGGCCGCATTCCGTAAATCGCATCCGGGCTGGCCAGCCTTTGCAGAATTCCGGCAAACGCCATCACTGCCCCGAAAATGACGATCACGATCGCAAATTTTTTTACCAGCTTTCGATCGGAAATAAGCGCCAGCCCGGCCGCGAAAAAAATAGCCAGCATCACCAGCCTGATGGTAAAAAAGCGGGTCGCGTAAGGATCGAGTGACACCGAGCGCACGGACGGAAGATCGAGCAAACCGGTTTCCACCGCTCCGCCAAAGGGAAGCATTTGAATAAGGCCGATGACGATCAACCCGATCAGCGGAAGCTGAAGTGACGAATCGCTGTAAACAACGCCGCGTTTGCCGAGACCGTCCCGGATCCAAAAAATGACGATCAACGCGGTGAGAAAGGCGAGCGGGATGTAGGCCCACATCTCGGTCGCTCCGTAACCGATGGTGGCGAGGATCGGGGTTGCGGCAATAAGGGCAACGGCGGCCTTTGCAGCGGTCGAGCGTTCGACCGAATTTGCGTCGCCCGTGCCTGCCGTTCGATGTGCGCGTCTTTGCTTCATCTTTTGGTGAGCGAAAAATCGTCGAACCAGA
This sequence comes from Acidobacteriota bacterium, assembly GCA_013140875.1. Taxonomy (GTDB): domain Bacteria; phylum Acidobacteriota; class Blastocatellia; order Pyrinomonadales; family Pyrinomonadaceae; genus OLB17. Next base: position 3,731 of record JABFSB010000425.1, on the reverse strand, counting down.
TGTTGCCTGCGATAGAGCAGCCGTTTGCGGGACAGCCCTCGACGCTCAACTTCAGCTCGATGCCTTCTGTTCCCGCCGGGACCGCAAAGGTCGTTCCGGCTTCGGTCCAATCGCCCGAGGAAGTGACGGGCACGGTTGCGATAGGGTTTGCATCAACGGCCGAAGTTATCCGGCAAACGACCTTGGCATCGGTTCTCAGCTCAGAGCGATAGTAAAATCTGAGATCGTAAGTGGCGCCCGTTTCCACTCCCATTTTCTGGATCACCGGACGCGAACCTTTGTCCCCGGTCCCGAAATTCATCAGCAGGCTGTAGCTGCCGCTTTTCTTTTGCGCATCGTTCAAGCCGATGCGAGGATAGCTTCCCTCCGTGATTGCCCACGTGAACGGGTTCGGATCGTTCGGCGTTATGGCAGATTCGAAACCGCCGTTCGAAACGGCTCCGGTGGCGGGAGCGTTATCCGAAAAAAGGCCGGCTGTGCCGCCTACTTCGATCGCCGAACGGTAAAGACCCGCGTCAAGCAGCTTCGAGTAGAGGGCCTGGCCGGGCTCCTTCAACCCTTTCTTTTCGGCATCCGGAATCGCCCGCCAAACATCGAGAGCGTCGGCATACCTTTTATCGGCCGACAGCAGCACGCTCAAGGCGGCGTTGGTTCGCGGTGAATCGCCCAGCAAATTCCTTATCTTCGCCGTGTCGCCGCCAAGGATCTGCCAGGCGGATGCGGCGGCGGGGTTTGTAAAGACGGGATCCGACGCGGCGGCATTTCGCAGATATCCGAACCCGTCGCCGTAACGCCCTTGCCGGACCAACAGGTTGCCGAGTGCCCACTGAACACGCGAATAGTTCGGCGCCAGCTCAAGCGCCTTGCGCAAGGCGGCCTCCGATCCGGCGGCGTCGCCCGACTGTTCACGGGCCCGCCCAAGGGCCAGCCAGGTTTGATAATTTGCGGGAGCTAAGGCCGCGGCCTTTTCGAACTCGACAAGCGATCGGTCCTGATCGGCGGGAAGGAACGTTTTTCCGAGAAGATAGGCGTACTCCAGATGGGCCTGCGGATCCGACGGCGCAAGTGCGGCGCCGAGTTCCGCAACTTCGATATTCGAGGCATTGATCGCGGTCGCGTGGCCGAACGACCACTTTGTTACCAGCAATGCCAGCACCGCGACGATGATACACACCGCAACAGCGGAAAGACGGCGCGGGCCGTTTGGAATGGATAAGGTTTTGATTTGCAAAGCGCTTTTTGCGGCCTCAGGCGTTATCTTATTCGAAATCGAGCGTCTCAATTCGAAGCTCGGCTCGTTTCAGTTCGATACTCGATTCGCGGCACATTGCACGAAGAGACTTGATCGTCTCAGCCGGTATCTTGCCTGATGAGATCAGTATCTCCTGGATCTCATTCTCGTCGCACAGATCGGCAAGCGAACCGTTCGAATCGTAAACCCGCAGGCCGTTTATCATCTTGTCTTTCTTTAACGGGTCGTCATCTATAAAGCCGATCGGGCGATAATTCCAGACCGGATTATTTCTCAGCTCTCGAAGCACCATTTCCCCGCCGTCTCCGGCACCATAGATCAGCACGCGCCTTCCTTCATTGATATGGGCGATCGGCAAAATTTCGCGGATAACCCTGAATGCCAGCCGGCTGCCAACAACTACAAACAATAGCAGCAGCCCGTCGACCACAAAAACAGCCCGCGAAAAATTCTGAAACCGATAGATGAGGAGTATCGCAATAACGCTCAGGACCGAACCGGAGACGACCCCTTTTGTAAAGGTAATGAAATCATTGACACTCGTGTACCGCCAAAGGCCGCGATACACTCCGGCGGCCAAAAGTGCAAAAAGTTTCAGCACGATCAGAAGTGGAAGCGTGTTGATGAAAAGTTCCCAGGTTCCGCTCGATTCGAATGGTCCTAAAACCAGAAGATAGGCCGCGTAATAGCAAAGCGTGATCAGAAATGCGTCGAGAAAAACCTCGAAGATCCGCCGCTTGTAGGAAACATTGACGATAAACGCGAATACCGCGTTGTTGCTCGACGCAAGTTCTTCCTCTTTTTCCTCGTAAACTCTGACCTTGGAAAGATAAACGCCGATGATCGAAAGCAGAATTGTAAACGCCGCGATCAGGGCCAGGCTCTGCGTGGTTTCAAGCGTGCCGACCACGATCGACAAAGCTCCCGCGGCCACCGCAAACGAATAGATCATCAACACCGCCGACCGCTCGGACAACCCGAGCGCGACAAGCCGGTGCGAAGTGTGGTCACGGCCTCCCTGCGAAGCCTTGCGGCCCCACATTTTTCGCAGAATGGTCACGAGCGTGGTATCGAATATCGGTACGAACAAGATAAGGACCGGGACGGCCAGGATCGAAAATATGCTCCGCGAACGCCCGCCGGTTTGCCCGAGAAGCACCGAGCTTGCCAAAAGGAATCCGACAAACATCGATCCGCAATCGCCCATAAAAATCGACGCGGGATTGAAGTTGAAAACGAGAAATCCCAACAGTGCGCCGATAAAGGCGGCGGCCAACTGTATTTCCGCCGTTTGTCCGGTGGCGATAAATCCGAAAGCCAGTGACGAGGCCCCGATCGCCGCAATGCCGGCGGCCAGGCCGTCCATATTGTCGAGAAGATTGATGGCATTCGTAATGCCGACCAACCAGAAAACAGTTATCCAAATGTCGATCAGCTCCGATCCCGTGATCGGCAGCTTTAGCCCAAAACCGACCACGAACGCCGCGCCGATCAGTTGGCCGATCAGCTTCTGATACGGTTTGATATTCAGGATGTCATCAAGCAGCCCGACCACGAACAGAAAAGACGACGCACCGATTATTATGAGGGACTCGAATGTATGCGGGACCAAAATGCCGTAAATCAGCAAGGTCGTGCCGAAAATGGCCGCCCCGCCAAGCATGGCGGTCGGCCTTTTATGCCAGCGGTCGCTTTTCGGTTTCGCGACATAACCCTTCCGGCGTGCAAACTCGCGAACGACAAGGGTCATCAATGCAGCGACCACGGCGCTTATTACGCCTGTGACTATCGGATTTGAAAGAATTTGCTGCATTTATACCTATTTTAGGTAAGCGGTTATTTGTCCTCACCTAAAAGTTCGCGATACACCGTTCGAAGATCGTCGACCATCCGGTCCTTATTGTAATTTGAAAATACGAAGGCCTGCCCGCGTGCGGCCAATTCATCTCGTAATTTTTCATTTTTCACCAAATAAATCAACCCGGTCACAAAGGCATTTACGTCCCCGGAACTTATACCGACACCCCGCTCATGAACGGCAACATCGCCGACTGTCTCTACGACGGGTCCGAGCAGATCGACCACCCCGCCGACCGTTGTTGAAATAACCGGCCTTCCGCCCGCCATGGCTTCGATAAGCGAAAGCGGCGTGCCTTCGTTAAGCGAAGTAAGAGCAACAATATCCGTACCGGCGTAAATAACCTCGACATCCTGCCGGTTTCCCGGAAAATGAATGTTCTTTACGCCGAGGTCGCTTGCCTCTTTTTCCAGTGCGGGCCGCAAATGGCCATCGCCCACGATGACAAAATGTACCTTTGGCTCTTCGCTGCCCGACGTTTTTTCGTATTCGGCCGCAGCCTTAAGATACATCGAGACATTCTTTATTTCAGTTAGGCGCCCTACAAACGAGTCAATAAGGTCTCTTTCGCCGATGCCGATCTCATTTCGAAATACTTCCCGATGGATCTTCGCCGCCGCA
>JABFSB010000573.1 GCA_013140875.1 Acidobacteriota bacterium | reverse complement strand
GGAGCTAGAAGAGGAAAACTTCATTACCATCGACGATTTCATCAAGGTCGAACTCCGCGTGGGCGAGATAAAGGTAGCCGAGCGAATCCCGAAAGCAGACAAACTCCTTCGTTTCGAAGTAGATCTCGGCGAAGAAAGCCCAAGGCAAATACTCGCGGGCCTGGCCGAATACTACGACCCCGAAAAACTCATCGGCCGCAAAGTCGTCGTCGTCGCCAACCTAAAACCAAGAAAAATGCGCGGCCTAGAATCCCAAGGCATGATCTGCGCTGCCTCATTGACCGAAGAAGACTCGCCGGCGATCGCTACGTTTTTAGAGGACGTTAAGATTGGAGCGAGGCTGAGATAAGTAACGCAGAAATTTGTATGAGCTTTCGGTCGCTACCTTCTCGATGGTAAGACGATAAAAAGACTTGAATGCAATTTGATTGGGATTCCAAGAAAGCGGCTGCGAACCTAAAAAAGCACCGCGTAAGTTTTGAGGAGGCAGAAACTGTGTTTGGCGATCCCTTAGCTCGAATCTTCGATGACGATTTTCACTCGCTTGACGAAAGGCGGAGCGCAATATTCGGACATTCGAACAAGAACCGTCTTTTAATTGTCAGCTACGCAGAGCAAGAAGGTGATAAAATCAGACTAATCAGTGCCAGGCAAGCTACGCCTAAGGAAGGAAGAAGGTATGCAAATTGAACACGATAAAAACGACGATTTACTTCCTGAATACGATCTCGATTTCTCAAAGTCAAAACCGAACCGTTTTGCAGAGAAATACAACGGCACTGTACGACGCGTAGGTCTGGCTCCAGATATTGCCGATGAATTTCCTACTGAGGAATCGGTAAACGAGGCTTTGCGCGAGTACATCAAAATCAAACCTCAAAACCGGGAAGTGCGTGTCCCCTAGTGTTGATCGATTCCCATTGCCACATCGACGGCGAGCGGTTCGATGCGGACCGTGACGATATCGTGCGGCGTGCGCGGGATGCGGGTGTTGTTGCGATGTTGAATGTTGGGACGGGCGATACGCATTCGGACGATTTTCGGCGGGCGGTTGCGGTTGCGGAAAAGTATGAGAACGTTTTCGCCAGTGTCGGGGTCCATCCGCACGACGCGAAGCTCTACGATGACGAGGCAGAAGCTCACCTGATCGATCTAGTCAGATCATCAAACAAAGTCATTGCATGGGGCGAGATCGGGCTTGATTATTATTATGACCATAGCCCGCGTGATGTGCAGCGAGAAGTTTTTAGACGGCAGATTCGGACGGCGAAGGAGCTTGGTTTGCCGATTATCATTCATAGCCGGGATGCGGATGATGAAACGGTTGAGATTCTCACAGAAGAATGCACCCCAAAAACTGAAAACGAAAAGCTGAAAACTGAAAACACTGGTTTTCGCGGCGGGATAATGCATTGCTTCGGCGGAACGCCAAAGATGGCTGAAGAGTTGATGGCGATCGGTTTTCTTATCTCGTTCGCGGGAAATGTAACCTTCAAAAAAGCGGAGAACCTGCGTGAAGCGGCGCAGGTCGTGCCGCTCGATAAGCTGCTGGTTGAGACCGATTGCCCGTTCCTTACGCCGGTTCCCTTTCGAGGGAAACGCAACGAGCCGGCGTTTGTCGTTCACACCGCAAAGTTTCTTGCCGATTTCTACGGCGTCGATTTCGACCAACTTGCCCGAAGTACGACCCGTAATTTCTTAAGTTTTTTTAACCTGAGCTCGACCCGCGATCTGCCTTCGCGCTTGTGAAAGATTAGCCTGTCTTCGACGGTTCGTCAGTGCTTTTCATCTTCAGACTTCTGAAAAATTAGCATTTCTGCGATAAACTAGCCGCAATGGCTAAGGAAAATTCATTCGATATAGTTTCAAAAACAGATTACGCGGAAGTTACGAACGCGATAAACCAGACGACCAAAGAGGTTTCCCAGCGTTTCGACTTTAAAGGCAGCAAGGCGAACGTCGAAATGCAGGGAAAGGACCTGGTTCTTACGGCCGAAGACTACACAAAACTTCGTAATATGAACGATATTTTCCAGGGCAAACTGCTCAAACGAGGCATATCGCTAAAAGCGCTGGAATATGAAAAGGTCGAAGCAGCGGCCGGCGGCACGGTTCGCCAAGCGGTCAAAATACAGCAGGGAATTCCGATTGATAAAGCCAAAGAGGTCGTCAAGTTCATAAAGGACGCTAAATTAAAGGTTCAGGCTTCGATCCAGGGCGAAACGGTACGCGTTTCGGGCAAAGATCGCGATACGCTGCAGGAAACTATCGCGGCCCTAAAGGCGACGGATTTTGGAATCGATATGACGTTCGATAATTATCGTTCAAACTGACATGGCCTCCCAATTCACGAACAAATTTAAGAAAAACGACCTCGACGAGCAGCGGGCATTTCAGGTTCGGTGCTTTCGGGCACTTTCGGATATTTATCCGGATAATAAGTTCGATCTCACCGACGATCCGCTGACTTTAACCGAGGGCGAAAGTACGCTCGGCCTGACCAATGTCCTGGCCCAATTTCTTCTCGGTTCTCAGACAGAAGCGGACTTGCGTGACATCCTTCGAGCACATGTCGGCAAGGCACTTTCGGCGCGACCCGCGGCGGCAGATCGAAAGGATCTCTCCTGGGAACAGGCGAAACAGCAGCTTATGCCGCAACTGATGCCCGAACAATTCATTTCTCTTTCCAAGCTGAAGCTGGTTAATTTCGAATTCGGCGACGGGGTGAAGATCGGTTTTGTTGTCGACACCGAAGAATCGTACAGCTATGTATCCGAGAATGACCTCGAACGCTGGTCGATGAGCCGAGAAGTTCTTCATGAAGCCGCGATGGAAAATCTGGCGGATCGCACCAACGGTATCGGAATGATGGCCATTCCTGGCCCGAACGCGTTTATCGTGGTGAATACAATGGATGGCTTCGACGCCGTCCGCATCGTTTTGCCTCAAATACAGCAATATTTTTCGGAAACGATTGGCGGCCCTTTCTTTTTTGGTGTGCCGAATCGCGACTTTTTGATCTGCTGGTCCAAGGCCGGGGACGAGCAGTTTCAGTCCGACATGCGTTCGCAGATATCACGCGATTTCGACCAGCAGCCGTATCCGCTTTCCAGACGTGCCTTTGAAGTGACCGCGGACGGAATCCGCCTTGACCCGCTGACCGGCGATCCGGCGACGATCTCGTTTTCAAACAATTAGATGATTCGGACACTTGCCGCAAAAGCCAAATCGGAGGTCTTGCCGCAGCTGAAAGCTCGTCAGATCTTCTCCCTCATCAAGGAAGAGATGTCCCAGGTCGAGGTCGAGTTGGAACGTCAGGCAAGTTCGAATATTCAGGTAATCGATTATCTCGGCGAATACGTCCGCTCTTCCGGCGGCAAGCGCGTTCGGCCGGCGTTGTTGATCCTTGCTAATTACGCCTGCGGCGGAACGGCATCGGACGAAAACGTGATTCGGCTCGCCGCCGTGATGGAAATGCTTCATACGGCAACGCTGGTGCATGACGACATTATCGATAATGCCGGGACACGTCGAGGTCGGGAATCGGTGAATGCCAGATTCGGCAACCAGATGGCCGTGCTGATGGGCGATTGGCTCTATATGTCGGCCTTCGAAACTTCGCTGAAGGAACGGTCGCTCGAGGTCCTCGACATTCTCACGCGTTTGACCCGCAAGATGACCGAAGGCGAGCTGATTCAGCTCACGGTTATCGGCAACACGGATATCACCGAGGAAGCGTATTTCGATATTCTTCGTCGCAAGACGGCGTATCTTTTTTCCGGCTGCTGCGAGATAGGAGCTATCCTCGGGGCAGCGAACGCCGAGACTCAGGCCGCCATGCGCGATTATGGCATGAATTTAGGCATCGCGTTCCAGCTTGCGGACGATCTTCTTGATTTTACCGCCGATGAGAAATCGCTCGGGAAGGCGTCCGGCGCCGACTTGCTCGAAGGCAAGCTGACGCTTCCGCTTATCCTCCTTTGCCGCGAGCATCCGGAGTTTAAGGCCGAGCTTAACGAGATAATTTCCGACGGCTCTTATCAAAACGGCGCTCGATCTAAGGTAATGGCGAAGCTTCACGAGACCGACACGCTTGAAGCGATCCGCAAAGTCGCATTAGGCTATGCGGACGCAGCTAGAAAAAATCTTGAAGTTTTGCTTAAAACAAAGTATTCTCTTGCTTTGGAAGAGATTCCGAACTTTGTGATCGAGCGAAACAGTTAGGCTTCATAAGTTCCTCTTCCGCCTTGCGCACTCAGTCGTAAATTCAATTCCGTCAACATGATAGACGCAAAACATATAGCGGCACTTGAGGCTTGGCTTAAGAAGACGCGTGATGATCAAAACCAGTTAATCGTTCGTTTAAGGGATACCGAGAACGAAGCCGATCAACTCAGAAGCCAGATTAAAGCTTTGGATGAGATCGCTCAGCAGGCCGAGTCGATGATCGATAACCTTATCGTTTCGCTTCGCCCGGGCGGACGCGGCGGATCGAAAGTTTCGGCCACGTCTGACGAAGCAATTCCTCAGCCCGAGATCAGCCCTGAAACGTTTATAAAAGAACAATCGCCGATGCCTCCGCGCGAGGTGCGGCATCCGGCGGCTTCCGGCACGATTGCATATTTCAATCGCCCGCAGATAGTGCGAAGTAATCGTATGGAACCGATCAGCCATCGTTTTGCCGATCGTACCATTACGCAGGCCTGCACACTTTTATTGAAAGAGGCAGGAATCCCGCTTCACGTAAACGATCTCTATAATCTGCTCGTGGCCGGAGGTATGGAGTTTAAGGGCAATAATCCGACGATCTCGGTCGCGGTTTCGTTGAACCGAAATCGCCGGTTCAGAAAGGTCGGGCCGGGAACATTCGATTTGATGATGCGTGAAGCATCGCAGGCTGCTTCCTAAGACAAACAAGGGTTTCAACAAATGAAGGGTTTTATTTTTGCAGCGGCGGTGGTGATCCTTAACTTGGCTTTCGTATTGCCGACGGAAGCTCAAAAGGTTCGGCTTCGTGCTCAGATCACCCCCGCGTGTAACACCGGCTCCAACCTTAAATTTTCGGACATCTATGCCGACGGGAATATCGCGGTGCAAGGCAGCTACAATTGTCGCGGCGCGTTTATTTACGACATATCGAATCCGGACGCACCGGTCCTGTCTTCCTGGTACAATCCCGGCAATAGCCAGCAGTTTCTTGAAGCAATCGTGATCGGCAACCGCGGTTATTTCGGAAGCGGCAACGGCGGCGGCGTACACATTGTCGACCTGACCAACCCGGCAAATCCGCAACTTCTCGGCGTCGTGAATTCAACAACCGGAGGCGGCCTGAACAGTATTCACGAAATGGTCGTTTGGGGAAACTTTCTGATCGAGAACGCGAACACGCT
>JABFSB010000448.1 GCA_013140875.1 Acidobacteriota bacterium | reverse complement strand
TGAGCCTGATCTCATCCGGGACGTCCTTGTCGTAAATGCCCACCAATTCAAAAAAGGCCGGGCGCTTCAGCGTGCCCGTCAACTTCTTGGCAACGGACTTTTAACGAATGAAGGCGAATCGCATCTTCGACAAAGGCGGATGATCCAGCCGGCATTTCACCGCGCCCGAATCGCCGAATATGCACGCTCGATGGTCGAGTTTGCCGACAAAATGTCGAACAACTGGCGCGACGGCGACGTGCTCGATATCGACAAAGAGATGATGCACCTTACGCTTCAGATCGTCGCCAAGACTTTGTTCGACGCGGTTGTCGACAACGAAGCCGACAAGATCGGAAAGTCGATGAGCGATTTGGTCGCGTTGTTCAATTATCTTCTGCTGCCGTTTTCAGAATGGCTGCAAAAACTGCCGCTCCCGCATTCGCGACGGTTTGCTCGTGCCCGTGACACGCTGAACTCGGTCATTTACGGAATAATCAACGAGCGGCGAGCGTCCGGCGAGGACCGCGGCGACCTGCTTTCGATGCTGCTGCAGGCGCAGGATGAAAATGACGGCGCGACAATGACCGACGAACAGGTCCGCGATGAGGCCCTGACCCTGTTCCTGGCCGGCCATGAGACAACCGCAAACGCCCTGACCTGGACATGGTATTTGCTGTCGCAGAATACAGACAAGGAGGCGGAGCTTCATCAGGAACTGGATAAGCTGCTCGCCGGTCGAACGCCAACCTTCGATGACGTTCCGCGATTAAAATATACCGAGGCCGTACTAGCCGAATCGATGCGGCTGTATCCGCCCGCGTGGGCCATCGGCCGATTAGCATTGGAAGAGCACCAGATCGGCGGATATCATTTGCCCGCGGGCTCGCTCGTTTTGATGAGCCCTTACGTTACGCATCGCGATCCGCGGCATTGGACGGAGGCTGAAAAATTCGCCCCTGAACGCTGGCTCGACCACGGGGTCAAGGAGGCGTCTCAAAAATATACTTATTTTCCTTTCGGCGGCGGCATTCGTCGCTGCATCGGTGAAAGCTTTGCCTGGACAGAAGGCATCCTCACTCTCGCCACGCTCGCCCAAAGATGGAAACTTCGATTGATGCCTGAACAAAAGATCGGCCTGAGCGCAATGATGACGCTTCGGCCGAAATACGGGATGCGGATGATTGCGGAAGCCCGCGCGTTAGCAAGGACGTAATGCTCAACATTCCGTGTACGCCCTTGCTAACGCGCGGGCTTCTGCATCTTGCTCACAAATTTGCTGTCCCGCACCCAAAACCGCCACGGCCTGTCCGCGTCTTCGCCGGCATAATCGATTCCGATGCGTTTTCCAACCGCGATCTCTTCGTCAGAAATTTTACGATACTCCTCTATCCAAATTTTGTGACTGGTCAGATCAGCTCCATTCAAGTCGCGATCGACGGCAAGTGCAATGCATAGTTTTCCCGGCCCTGAAGTAAGGTTGTGGTCATTCATCTTACCGCGACGCATCCGCATTTTTTCGATTCCCTCAACCGGTTCGACGGCACGGATTAGAACGACGTGCGGATGATCGGACGGCCCGCTGACGAAGTTCAACTGGAAATACATCCCGTATATGAAAAACACATAAGCTTTGCCGCCGATGCCGTAGGTGACTTCATTTCTGGCTGTTCTCCTGCCGCCATAGCTGTGCGCCGCCTTGTCGCCAACGCCTAAATAAGCTTCGACCTCGACGATCATTCCGGATACGCGATTTCCGTCTCCGTCCGGCACGACCAACAACTTGCCGAGCAGATCCCGAGCCACCCGCACCGTGTCTTCCCGAAGAAAGAATTTCCGTGTTATTCGCTTTTCGTTTTTCACTATTCGTTACTCCGAAGAATATTTACCACGTCACGCCGCGATCTTCGTAGTGGCAAATAACGATTCGCGAAAAAAGTGAATACCGAACGGATGTGGTAAATTTTGGTTGATGAAGATCGTTTCCCTGCTGCCGTCCGCGACCGAGATCGTTTGCGCTCTCGGGCTTGAAAAAGATTTGGTCGCGATAACGCACGAGTGCGATTTTCCGCCGTCGATCTCGCATCTGCCGGTCATTACCGCCAGCCGCATCTCGCACGAAACGATGACCAGCAGCGAAATCGACCACGCCGTCCGGTCGCAGCTTGACGGGCACGGTTCGATCTACGATCTCGACACGGAACTTCTCGAACGACTCGGCCCGGACCTGCTACTTACTCAAGAATTGTGCGATGTCTGTGCCGTCAGCTACAAGCAGGTCGAAAAAGCGGCCCGGATGTACGTTGCCGATTCGACTGTTGTATCGCTCGAACCTAATACTATCGACGGAATTTTTGAAACAATAAAAACCGTCGGCGATCTGACCGAAGTTCCGGAAAAAGCGGCGGAAGTAATCGAAATTCTGCGCTCGCGGCTTGATCGGGTCAAAAAGCGCTCTCACAACGAATGCCATCCGACGGTTTTTATGCTTGAATGGCTCGAGCCTCCGTTTGCGCCCGGTCACTGGGTTCCCGAACAGGTCGAGATCGCGGGTGGACATTGCCTTCTAGGTGAAACCGGCCAACGATCGGAAACTACAACGTTCAAGGCCATCCTTGAATCAAATCCCGAGGTCATGGCGCTTATTCCATGCGGATATTACGTTTCAGATATTTTAAGGCAGCTTGAGCAGCAGGAATTTCCTGTGGATTGGCAGCAGATCGAAGCTGTAAAAACCGAAAATGTCTGGGCCCTTGACGCAACGAAGTATTTCTCGCGGCCCGGCCCGCGCGTGGTGGACGGAGTGGAAATTCTCGCAAAAATATTGCACCCGAAGATTTTCGGTCAGCCGGAACCGCATGAGGCCGTACGGATCGAACGAAAAATGCTGAGGTTTTCCAACTAGGAACTTTATGAAGGTTGTCTTCCTGATTCTATTTGTCGTGGTTTTTGCGCCGTCGCTCAAGGCTCAGAAAGCCGATGAGGTGCTCGCAACGGCCAATGGCTTGACGTTCACCACCAATTCGCTTTCGGAAAGCGTTCGCAAAAATTACGTCGGCCGCGATGCCGCCGTCGCCGCCGAACGCACGCGGCTGCTTACGTCGATGATCAATGAAACGGTGCTCGAAGCCGAGGCAAAGTCCGTAAACTCGACGGGCAATGCGTTGATCGCCGCCGAACTGAAAAAAGTCGCGGAACCAACCGCGGCCGAAATAAAAACGATTTTCGACGCCAACAAAGCAGCCTTCGGCGATAAAAGTTTCGATCAGGTAAGGCCGCAGATCGTCGCTTTCCTGCGAAATAATGCGCAGCAGAAGGCAATGAACGGTTTGGCCGAGCGGCTGAAAACTAAATACAAGTTCGTGGCCGGAAAAGATATCAACGCCGCCGACGTGAAGCCCGCCGACACGCTTTTTTCGATCGCCGGGAAGACGGTCACTGCCGGCGATTTCACCGATCGTTACAACGCGCAGTTATACGATGTGAAAGCGGCGATCGCTGTTCAGACCGTAAATGATCTTGAAAACTCGATCTTTTCGACGCTGATCGAACAGGAGGCAAAGGCGCGAAGTATCGAAGTCGGCGATCTTATCGCGGCCGAAATAACCGACAAGCTCCGCGAATTTTCCGATGAAGAACGCTTCGCCCTCCAGGATGCATTGAGGAAAAAGCTCTTCGAAAAATACTCGGTAAAGATCGCCGTCAAGGAGCCCGAGCCGGTCGCGCACAACGTTTCCGCCGATGACGATCCTTTTTCCGGCAAGGCCGAGGCGCCCGTCACCGTGATAATGTTCAGCGATTTCCAGTGCTCGGCCTGCTCGGCCACGCATCCGGTTCTGAAACGCGCTCTCGCCGCGTATGGCGGCAATGTACGGCTTGTGGTGCGCGACTTTCCGCTTGAAAGCGTTCACGAAAACGCCTTTCACGCGGCCCTCGCGGCAAATGCGGCTCGTGCTCAGGGCAAGTTCTTTGAGTACGTTGAGATTCTCTATCGGAGCCAGGACAGCCTCGACGACGCGTCCTTGAAGCGCTTTGCCGCCGAACTGGGTTTGAACGCAAAACAATTTGAGTTAGACTTTATCAGCGAAAAGACCGCCGCCGAAGTGAGAAAGGATATGGGTGACGGTGATCGAAATGGTGTTCGGTCGACGCCGACGATTTTCATAAACGGCATCAAAGCCCAGCGGTTTTCCGAGGCCGGCTTTCGCTCGATGATTGACCGGGCCCTCAGTCGGCCCAAGTGATTTTCCACTAATAATATGCGTTTTAGTTTGTTGATATTGCTTGCCCTCATGGCTGTCTCATGCGGAGATGTTCCTAAAAATTCATCGCCGAACACTTCGGTAAATAAGAATGCGAATACAAAGACCGAAGTTCCGACGTACACTTATCAGGTCGTAAAGTCCTATCCTCATGATCCGAATGCGTTCACCCAGGGACTGATCTTCCGCGACGGATTTCTTTACGAAGGAACCGGCGAAGAAGGCGAATCCACACTGCGAAAAGTCGATATCGCGACCGGAAAGGTACTGCAAAAATTCGCCCTTCGCAGCGAGATCTTTGGCGAGGGCCTGACCGCCATTGGTGATAAGCTCTATCAAATCTCATGGCAAAACGGCCTGGCCTGGGAATATAACCTGAGCGATTTCAAGATGCTTCGCGAGATCACGTATACGGGCGAAGGTTGGGGAATCACCACCGACGGCACGCAACTGATAATGAGCGACGGAACTCACCTGCTTAAATTTATCGATCCCCAAACATTCAAGACAACGCGGACCGTGCCGGTGATGCAGGATAGCGGCAAACCACTTTATCTTTTAAATGAACTGGAGTGGGTGAAAGGCGAGATATGGGCCAACATCTGGCATTCCGAACAAACCGCGACCGGGACTACGCAGGGCCGCATGCCGAACATCGCCCGTCCGAACACGATCGCCCGGATCGATCCGGCAAGCGGCCACGTCACAGGCTGGATCGATCTTGCCGGCATATCACCCACCGATCAGGACGATAAGGATAAACAGGAAAACACGCTCAATGGCATCGCCTATGACGAAGCGGGTGACCGCCTTTTCGTAACCGGCAAAAACTGGAAAAAGCTTTACGAGATCAAAGTGGTCCCGAAATAAAATGACGGAAGCTGACAAACGATTCATGCTCAGGGCGATCGAATTGGCGCATTCCGGTATCGAATCGAACACGGGCGGCCCGTTCGGCTGCGTTGTCACACGCGATGGCAAGATCGTCGGCGAAGGCGTCAATCAGGTCACGTCGACAAACGATCCGACCGCCCATGCCGAAGTTGTCGCGATCAGAAACGCGTGCTCGAACCTGAGTACGTTTCAGCTTGAAGGCTGCATCATTTATACTTCCTGCGAGCCTTGCCCGATGTGTTTGGGTGCAATCTATT
>JABFSB010000559.1 GCA_013140875.1 Acidobacteriota bacterium | reverse complement strand
CGCGTGGACCGTTGCACAACGCAAACGACCAAGCCGAAATACAACCTGAATCGAGGACAAATCATCCGCCCGCTAACACGAAACGTGATCGATCGCAGCGAAAATCAAGTTACAGGGCTTGGCCTTCGACCTGTGCCTTTGGTTCTCAGAAAGTAATACACCGCCGAAGGTCGAAAAGTTGCAGAAAAAAATGCGGAAACTATTGAAAAAACACCGCTTATCCAATCCAATGGACAGAGTCCAAATCCACGGACAGCGAATCGCTTTTTCTCGATCTCCATACCTCTCGCCCGCCGCCAAAAAGATCCCGCCCGTCCCTAAAGCTCTCGTCGTCCCGACAAAATAGCTTCCCCAATCACTTAAAGAACTGCAAAAATTCATTCTGAGAAGCTAGAGAGTTATTCTGAGAACCTAAGGAGTCATTCTAAGAACTTCGAAAGTCACTCCGAGAAGCTAAAAAGTCATTCTGAGAAGGTGAAAAGTCATTCTGAGAATTGTGAAAATCATTCTCACAACCTCAAGAGTCATTCGGAGAAACTAGAAAGTCATTCTCACAACCTCATAAGTCATTTTCACAATGCGAAAAGTTATTCTGACAAGTTCAAAAGTTACGATTTCGATACAAAATCGCCCGAAATCACTTCCAAAACCCAATTTTCCGCAGCTCATTTTTATTCCGAGCTAGAGAAAATACCACCAAATCAAAATATTTTTCCCGGTTAACCGATTACTCGAAAAAAAGCGCTTTACATTTTCCGAAACTTGGTGCAAATTCTTTCCATCGTTTTCCCGAAAACCGTTTTTACAATTTAGCCCAAAGGAGTTCCCAATGTCCCTTTTGTCGTATTTTAAGCCGGAAAGCCGTCGAAGGTTTCTCTATGCCAGCGGTGCGTTCGCGGTTCTGGTTCTTATTTCGGCGGGCATTTTTGCGTCGAACGGTTGGTTTCCGTCTACCGATCCCTTGAGCGGAAAGCGATTTGGATGGTTTGGCGAGCCGCTGGCTAAGAATGCACCGAGCAGTTGGAATCCGATCGCGATGCCTTCGGCGACACCGACGCCGCAATTAAGCAAGGAGTATATCTACGCCGGTTCCAGACTGCTTGCGGTCGAGGATAAAAACGCCTCGGCCGCTCCACCGGCTGATCTCGCTGTTTGGCGGCCGTCGAACGGAACGTGGTACGTGTTGGGCGGCCCCGGTTCGCAGCAGACTTTTCAGGCCTGGGGGCAGAATGGAGATACTCCTATTCCGGGCGATTTCGACGGCGACGGAAAAACAGACTTTTCGATCTTCCGCCCGGGCACGCCGTACGCGAACTGGTACATCATCCACAGCAGCACGGGAAGCCAGGTGAATTTTCAGTACGCGATAAGTTCCGATCTGCCCGCTCAGGCCGATTACGACGGCGACGGGCGAACCGACGCCGCTGTTTATCGCCCGCCGACCGGCGGAGCCACTTACGGCGTCTGGTATATTCAGGGAACAACCTACGGATATTACACCTACACCTGGGGAGAAGCCGGAGATCTTCCCGCCTCGGCCGATTACGACGGCGACGGCCGGGCCGACATCGGCGTGTTCCGCCCGAGCAACCGCACCTTTTATTCGATCCACAGTTCGAACAATAACATCGTCAACTATTCCGGCAACATTCCGGCGGGCACCGACTGGCAAACCGTGAGCGGTGATTACGACGGCGACGGCCGGGCCGACTATGCCGTCTACAACAAAAACTCCGCCACCTGGTACGTCCGCCAAACCTCGACCGGCATCTTCACCCCATTCACCTGGGGCGACCCCAACACCGGCGATCTCGCCGTCCAAAACGACTACGACGGCGACGGCAAAATAGACTACGCAGTCTGGTCCCCATCAGGAAATAATGTAGGCCGCTGGCACATTAAAAACTCCAGCGACGGCTCAACCAGAAACCAATTCTGGGGCCAAACCGCAGATATACCAGTTCCCGCGTTTTATCGAAGATAACTCAAATATTCTCAGCATAGTTTTAAAAAAGTGACAAAACATCGCCCGAAAAAATAGTTTATGAGACACAAATTTGTCGAACCACCCAGACTGAATCACCCGACTCGAAACGTTGTCCTGTTCTTGTTTTTGATGGTCCTGTGTTCAGTTTCGTTTTTTGCACAGCAGAACTCTAAAAATAACGACTACAAACCTGATCGTGCACTAAAAAGCAATGCACGAGTCAACCCGATGACGCTGGCCATGGAACTGTCTATTCCGATAGCGGGTTATCAAGGCCGGGGCGGCAACAGCTTACCGGTGTCGATAGACTATTCTTCCAAAGTCTGGTCAGTGGACTTTTTATTTAACTGGCAAACGCAGGCTGGGGATATAAAAAGTGACAATCGACCGATGTACGGTAAGACATCGTCTGCCGGATGGACGACGAGTCTAGGTGTACCGCGCATTCGTTATCCACACAACCTGTTCCGAGGCCCGATTGGTGGAGGTAACGGCTCCGAAGGAGGGCAGCCTTATAACCCAGATGATTGCGTAACTAACTGCCAAGGTGAAAACTATTCGGTTTATTACATAAAGAAACTCGAAGTCGTTATGCCCGATGGCTCGACCCACGAATTCCGAAAGGATGATACGCCGCATCTTTGGGGAACGAATCAAGGCAGCGGCTCGGCGGATATGGCCGGCACGTTTCTCTCCGTTGACGGATCGCGGATGCGACTTGAGATAACTCAAAGTCAGACGACTCTTTTCATGCCGGATGGCAGCCGGTACCTTTTCGCACAGGGAACAGCCGCGACCGTGTTGATAGACCGGCACGGTAACCGTATGAGCTATGATCCGACGAACAAACGGTGGACGGATACGATGGCACGGGTGATTGAAGACCCAATACCTCTGACGCCTGACGATATTGATCAAACGCAAACCACCATCGGAGACAAGATTGTCAGTTTTCCGGGAAAAGACGGTAACAATATAAGCTACACATTAAGCTGGCGGTATTTAAAGGACCCGAACGGTGGTGAAAGCGGGCTAACCGATACATCCCAAGAGCTGGCCTATTTGAGTGATCAGGGTTGTCAGGGAAATTTGAATCACTGGCTTTCAACTACAGCAAACCCCCAGCCGCATTTGTTCAAAACCGGCACACTTTACTTTGGTGATCATTTCACAAGAGTTTGTCATCCCATTAGTTTTGACGGACCTAATTGGTGGCCCGGACCTAAATTCAATCCGAAAGTGATGACGGCGGTTACGCTCCCGAACGGTCAGAAGTACGAATTCAAGTACAATATTTACGGTGAGATAGAAAAAGTAATCTATCCGACCGGGGCTTATGAGCGATTTCTATACGGGCAGGTTCCGGTAGTTTTGCCGAGTACCAGTATTGTGTACGACCAAGCTAATCGCGGAGTTATAAAACGCTGGTTAAGCGAAAAAGGTGACGGCACCGACGAACTGCTATGGGAATATCAAGGCTGGGATGTGATCGCTCCTGACGGCTCGAAAACGCAACAGTTTTTTGTTACGGATTCTCCCTACAACAGCCAGCCATACGGTTTTGGAAATCCCTATCTGGGCCGGTCATACGAGGACAAAGTTCTTTCAACATCCGGTCAACTGCTGCGACGAAAGCTGACTGATTTTGAAACAACAGGTCCCCAGACAAGCGGCCATCCGGCTGCTTTTCGCGATTCTCGTCCTATTAAGGAAGTCTCGATAATCTTCGAACCAGGCTCGTCGCATGCTTTGGCCACGATGACTGAAACTGTTTATGACTCGAATCCAGATCCGGAATATTTTGCCCAATTGAACCCAAAACAAACGAAAGTTCATAATTACATTGTCCTTGACTTAACAACCGCCCAGACAGCAAATATCGCTACAATCTCATCCCTCTTTTCCTCCTCGACTGTCGCTACAACGACCGAGCTGGACTATCTCTACGACGCAAACTACAAGGCAAGAAATATAAACGGTCTCGTTACGGAAACGCGGGTAAAGGACGCGGGCGGGATTGTTAAGGCTAAAACACAGATCAGCTACGATGTGACTGAAGCTTTGCTGACGGATGTTTCTTCGACGCGTTGGGAAAATCCGAATACGATTTACCGAGGCAACGTTACGCGGACGAGAACGTGGCACAACATCGACGCGAATCTGTACATAGATACGCGGGCACAATACGATCAGCTCGGAAATCTCAGGAATAGCTGGGACGGGCGGAACAATCTCACCCAGACTTCTTACTCGGCAACATACGACTACGCTTATCCGACGAGTATGACTACGCCGGTTCCCGACGCGACAGGCGTCAATGGTTCAACCACAGCGTTTACGACTACCACGGCTTACGATTACAACACCGGCCTGCCGATATCTTCGACGGATGCGAACGGGCAGACGACGCAGATGAGTTATGCCGACCCGGTGACGAATGTTATCGATCCGTTGCTGAGAATCAGAAAGGTCACGGCACCGAACGGGCATCAGACGATCACCGAATACGGAGCAGGCACCAGTGCGTCTACGCGATGGGTTAAGTCAAAAACACAGATCGACGAGACTAATTGGAAGGAAGGCTACACGTATTTCGACGGGCTGGGACGGACGGTTCGGTCGCAGTCGGTCGACGACGACGGCGACGTCTCGGCGCTGACGTGCTACGACACGATGGGCCGAGTGTCGAAGGCGTCGAACCCGTTCCGGGGTTATTCGACGCAGAGCTGCTCGACGGCTAACGGCTCCGGCGACATCTTCTGGACGACCAACACCTACGACGCGGCCGGGAGGGCCTGGAAAGTCACCAGTCCCGACGATGCCGTTGTGGAAACCCTTTACGGCCTCTCAACGACCGGGGAGATAGGCACGGTGGTGACAGTGAAGGACCAGGCGTCGAAGGAACGTCGCTCGATCACCAACGCGCTTGGGCAGCTGAAGCGGGTGGACGAACCGAGCGGCACGTTGGGACTCGGCGCCGTCACCGCTCCTTATCAACCGACCGCATACGCGTACGATCTGCTGAACAACCTGACGACGGTCACGCAGGTCGGCGACACCGCTGCGGAATGCGGGGGAGCTTCGAGTTGCTCGCAAACGCGCACGTTCACCTACGACGCCCTCTCGCGCCTGAAATCGGCCGCGAACCCCGAGTCCGGGACGATCAACTACACTTACGACAACAACGGCAACCTTGCCACCAAAGTTGACGCGAGGAGCATCACCACCACTTACACCTACGACAAGCTCAACCGCGTCACGCTGCGGGCGTACACGAACGAGCCGAGCGGATCGGACACGCCCGATGTCAGCTACTTTTACGACAATCTAACCAATGCCAAAGGAAAACTGATTAAAGCAACGAACGGCACCGGCGCGGACCGCTCGACAACCGAATACACCGCGTTCGACATCTTAGGT
>JABFSB010000327.1 GCA_013140875.1 Acidobacteriota bacterium | reverse complement strand
CGTCGTCGAAGATGTTCGACGCGGCCCGGCTTCTTCACGATATTCAGACCCGGTCGGCCGACGACATGGAAGGCCGTTCGGCCGACCGACCGGCGATGGTGAAGGCCCGTGACTACGTTGAGAAACGCTTTCGCGAATCGGGCCTTCAGCCGCTAGATAACTCTTTCAGGCAGGAATTTGAGATAAAAGCACGAGGCTCGGATGAGGTGTTGAAAGGCGTAAACTTCATCGGATTGGTAAAGGGCAAGGAGGCGGATAAATATATCGTCGTTACGGCCCATTACGACCACGTAGGGATGAAGGACGGCGAAACGTATAACGGAGCGGACGACAACGCGTCGGGCACGGCTGCTCTGTTCGCGATAGCCTCGTATTTCAAAAAGCATCAGCCGAACCATTCGCTGATTTTCGTTGCTTTCGATGCGGAGGAAAAAGGATTGTTGGGTTCGCGGCATTTTGTTGCGAATCTGCCTGTCAAAAGAGAATCGATCCTCTTGAATATCAACATGGACATGATATCGCGGAACGACAAGGGGGAGCTTTACGCAGCCGGGGCGTTTCATTATCCGCAGTTGAAGCCAATTCTCGAAGCCGCTCAGAAAAAAGCGAAAGTAAAACTTTTGCTTGGCCACGACGACCCAAAACTCGGCCGCGACGATTGGACCAACCAGTCCGACCACGGCTCGTTCCACCGCGAAAAGATCTCATTCATCTATTTCGGCGTCGAGGACCACGAGGATTATCACAAACCGACCGACGAATTCGCGCATATCCGGCCGGAATTTTATGTGAGGGCGGTTGAGACGATCATGGAAAGCCTAAAGGAATTCGATAAAACTCTGGCGTCGGCGTCGAGATAGATGTTAAAATGGCTACGTAGCCATTTATATGGGCCGGAGGGAAAACTATGTCGCATAATGTAAAAGAGGCAAAGAACAATTTGAGTAACTTGATTCGCCTTGCGGAGCAGGGTATGCCGCAGATCATTAGGCGTCACGATAAGGATGTTGCGGTGGTTGTCTCGATCGACGCCTGGAAAACGGCGAGCGGCAAACGGAAAAAGAAATCGTTGCTGGAGGTGTTGCGATCGTGTCCGGTAGATCTTTCCGATCTGGACCTCAGCCGACAAGATGACCTTCCCCGCGATATCGACTTCGGAGATTAGCCTGTGAAGTACCTGCTGGATACGTGCACGATTTCGGAAGTCACGAAGAATAGCCCGGACCGTAATGTCGTTTCATGGTACGAATCCCGGGAAGAAACTCGTTTGTATCTAAGCGTGATTACGGTCGGCGAGATCGAGCGAGGCATTTATGGATTGCCGAGAAGCAGGAAGCGAACCCGTTTGGAAAAATGGTTTTATGACGAAGTGATTCCCGGATTTCATGGCCGCATTCTCGATATCGGGCTGAGGACAATGGCAACGTGGGCAAAATTGGCTATCGACTTGCGGAAAATGGGTATCGTGCGTCCATCGTTCGATTCGCTGCTTGAAGCGACATCGATCGAGCACAACCTTATACTCGCAACCCGAAACGTTCGGAATTTCCAGCAATCGGCGGCGACGATATTCAATCCGTGGGATCGATAGTTGGACTTAGCTAGGAGGACGTTATGCAGACTGCCAATGACGTAATAGAAACCATTAAAACTCTGCCGGTTTTGGAAAAAGATAAAGTTTTCGATTGGGTTGAGGCGGAAAGACATCAATCAGATGAGAGGCCTCCGAACGGGAACGAAGTTGAAGCGCCGCTCAAGCGTTTTAGAAAAGCGCAGGATTGGGTGCGGAAAAACCGGGCGGAGTATATGAACCAATGGGTATGTTTGGATGGCGATAGATTGATCGCACATGGCTTTGATGCTTTAGAAGTTGATCGCCAGGCAATAGCTGCCGGCATTACGGTGCCGTATTTGGAACATATCGTTGAAGAAACTGACCTGGGCGGCTGGAAATGCAAACTCTTGAATTTGATAAAACCTACCTGTACGACACCTTGTTGGTTGGCGTAACGAATCCTGTCGTTCTTTCGTTTGCTGACTTAACCAAGGAATTCAAAGCGAAGGTAGATACGGGTTCGAGCTATTGCATTTTCGAAAGGAAACACGGAGAACTTCTAGGCATCGATATCGAAAGTGGCGAGCACGTTCGTGTTAGTGCGGCCATGGCGAGTTTCGATGTCTACGGACACGATCTCACACTTCGGGTTTTAGACATCGAAACACACTCGAGAGTCTATTTTGCAAAAGACGAATCATTCACCCGCAACGTGCTCGGCCGGCAAGGCTGGCTCGATCGTGTGAAACTCGGGCTGATCGATTATGAGGGCAAACTCTTAATGAATGCGTACGGAGGGTAAAAAGAATGGGCCTTCCATCGATTGAAAATTTTGACGTTTCGTTTATCCAACGTACTTCTGACAATCTTAAGGATTATAACGGCCCTAACGATTTCACTATGCTGTTGAACAGTCTTCTTGGTTTGATAGTCGTTCCCAATGAAACAAGCGAAGGTCGGGAGTTTACTTTTGATTTTTTGGGAAAGAGTCTGACGGAATTCAAGGAACTAAAACCTATTTTTTTAAAGAATGCCGAAAGGCTTCTTAAGGGGTCGGAAGAGGTTGAACAAAAGAAATTCTTTTGGCTTTCAAGGTCGAACAACGAGCGCGATGTCTCGGATATAACTTTACGCGAATTTCTGAAAAGAATGCGGAATGGAGTTGCTCATTTTGGAATCACTCCGATTGCTTTGCCTGAGAGCAAGAAAGAATGGTGTGGAGTAATTCTCCGGAATTACCGCGAGGACGAACAAGGTGATGGCACAAAGACTGAAACGATGAATTTTGAAGTATGTTTGATGCAAGGTGAATTAGAAGCTCTTGCTGATCTTATCTCACAAAAATACCTTCAAACTGTAATAACCCAACAATAGGAGGCCCACAAAATGAAAGGATTGTTCACATCAGCTTGGATTCTTGGGACCCTTTTTTTATTCCTAAACGTTGAAATATCGGCTCAGGAAAAAGAACCGATTTTGACGAATGGTGAGATCATAGAAATGATCAAAGCCGGTCTTTCCGAAGGGATTATTGTAACCAAGATCAAGAGCTCCAAAACAAATTTCGATACCTCCGCCACGCAACTCATAAAGTTAAAAGAGAGCGGTGCGTCCGATGCTGTGGTGATGGCGATGATTGAAAGGGGTGCCTCTGTAGCGGCTGGAGCTATAGAAATGAAACAGGCTCCCGACGCGGGTTTGACAGTGCTTGATCCGAAGTTGGCTGTGGGTAAACGTAAGGTTTTTATTGATACGAATGACGAGGAAAGCAAAATTGAGCTTACAAAACGCCTAACCAACCGCAAGTTTGTTTTGGTGAGTACTCGAGCAGCGGCCGAACTCATATTCGAGTTTCGTGTTGATGAAGGTGTGGCTCAATCCCGCACCGGAATATATCGGGGGATAGAAACAACCAGCAAGACTCGAACAGGAAAGTTAGTCGTTAGCCTTTGCGATGCGAAGCCAATTGGGATTGTCTTTGCCCGCGAATGGGAATCAAGTTCCATCTATCTGCCATTTGGATACTCTGGTCCACCAAAGATTCGGGATCAAATTCGATACTTTTTTGTTCCTAAGTATGTAGAGTTGATTAATAAGGCTGGCGATAAAATTCCCTAGAATTAGGCTTGACAATATGGCACTAGCACTCAGACGCAAGACACACGAATCGATCGTGTATATCGACAAGGACTCGGCTCCGCGGATTATGCCGTTTGGGGAGGACTTCATTTTAGAAGACATTCCTATCGGCACGCGGGTTATTTATCCGAATCCGCCGATCAAGGGGCTGCCTAATCGCGAGGCGGCGATACGTTATGCGGTGAATCATCCGCTGGAGATGGAGCCGCTTTACGCACTGCTTGAGCCTGGGATGCGCATTACCATCGCGATGGACGACATCTCGCTGCCGCTGCCGCCGATGGCTTTGCCGGACATGCGGCAGACGATGCTGGAGGTGGTGCTGGACATGTGCGGGGCGAACGGCGTGGACGACATTCACCTGATCATCGCCAACAGCCTGCACCGCAAGATGACCGAGTGGGAAATGCGGCGGATGGTGGGGAACGCGATCTTTAACGAATATTACCCCGACCGCTATTACAACCACGACGCCGAAGCGGACGATGAACTGGTCACGCTCGGGCACACGCGGCACAACGAGCCGCTGAGGGTGAACAAACGCGCGATCGAGAGCGACCTTCTCATCTACCTGAACATCAACCTCGTCCCGATGGACGGCGGGCATAAGTCGGTTGCCGTTGGATTGTGCGATTACGAGAGCCTGCGGGCGCATCATGAGCCGCAGACGATTCGCGATTCGCATTCGTACATGGACCCGCCGGCTTCGGAGTTGAATCATAAGGTCATCCGGCTGGGGAAACTGGTAGATGAAAACTGCAAGGTCTTTCACATCGAAACCGCCCTGAACAACAAGATGTTCCCCGAGGGCTACGACATCCTGACGCGGAACGAGGACGAGTTTTCGTTCATGGACCGGATGAAATGGGAAACGATGAAGCGGACGTTTTCAAAGCTGCCGCGAGCGGCCCGGCGGAAGATGCTGCACGCAATTCCCGCTCAGTATGAATTGATCGGCTGTTACGCGGGCCTCACCGAGCCGGTGCATGAAAAGATACTTGAGCTCAATTATCGGCAGTACGAAATACCGGTAAAAGGCCAGTGCGACATCATGATCACGGGCATTCCGGATATCTCGCCTTATAACGTCTATTCGGCGTTGAACCCGATACTCGTGCAGGTGATGGCGCTTGGGTACCACTTTAATATGTACCGGAACAAGCCTCTGCTGCGTAAGGGCGGCGTGATGATCATTACGCATCCTTGCTTTGACGAGTTCGATCACAAATTCCATCCGTCGTACATCGAATTTTTCCACCGCCTTCTGCCCGAATCGCGCGACGCTTTTTATCTCCGCGAAAAATACGAACGTGAATTCGCCACCAATCCGGCCTACGTCGAAATGTACCGCCGCGGCAACGCCTATCACGGCGCCCATGCATTCTTCATGTGGTACTGGGGCGAGAACGGACGCCAGCACGTCGGCAAAGTAATAGTAGCCGGCGCCGAAAACGCCCACGTCCCCGAAATGCTCGGCTGGGAACGGGCGGATAATCTGACAGAAGCGATCGCGATGGCCCGCTCTTACATGGGCCGGAATGCAGAAATCACAATGCTCCATCAGCCGGTGATCGGATTGTGTAACGTGAGTGATTAACAAACTGGTCATATGACTGGTCAGTATGGTATAATTAGCATTATGAAAACTAAGACCCGCACAATAAGCGCAACTGAGTTCAAGGCGAAATGCCTAAGTATTTTTGACAATCTAGGTG
>JABFSB010000048.1 GCA_013140875.1 Acidobacteriota bacterium | reverse complement strand
TTTCTTAATGATCATTTTCAGCGATCGTCCTCGGAAAAAACGTTCAGGTTTGGGGCGGCCGATATGAATTCGCTTGCGGACAAGCTGATCGCCTTCTTCCTCGACCGCAAAAATCGGGCTTCGTACGGTTATGCGCAGCAGATGATCCCGATTGCGGAAAAGATCAAGCCCGATGCCGTCGAAAAACTAAAAGAGTTGGCCGACACACCGGATTTTGATCGTGGCTTCCGCGTTCGGTCGAATCAAGACCCAGAAACAGCAAAGCTCTTAAACGGCGAAACTACAGTCGATGAAATGCTGACCAGAGCTCCGAAGCTTCCGGTCGAAACCAGACGGCAGGTCTATCAAAATGCCGCCAGTCGTCTTGTAGCGGAAGGCAACGTAACCCGCGCCCGTCAGATCATCACCGACAATTTTTCCGACGAAGCTCTCACAAGCGCGCAGGAAAACATTAACTGGTCGTATGTCCACACACTTATCGGTCAGGGAAAATACAATGAGGCCGAAGTTTTGATCGACGAATTTCAGGAGCAAAATCGGCTTTCCGGACTGATTTCCCTTGCCGACGCCATATTCAATCGCGATCAAACAGAGAATCAAACGCGGGCTTCCGCGGTACTTGCAAAAGCTGCGTCCGGATTGCCTTCGAGACCGGAGACAAGCAATGAAATGCAGCAATTCCTATCGCTGATAGCTGCTTACACGCGTATCGAGCCGAACGAGGCATTTCGAATGATCGATGCCCTTGCACCGCAGATCAATGAGCTGTCCGAGGCGTCGGCGGTCGTCAGCGGGTTCCAGGGAACATACAATTTTCGGCGAGGAGAAATGCTGCTTACTACTGGAAATTCATTTGGCGTAAACCTCGACGGTTCGGTGTTTCGCGGTCTGGCCCAAAAGGATTTCGACCGAACGATCGCGTTGATCGGCACCTTCAGCCGTCGCGAGATGAGGGTAGGGTTCAAACAGCAATTGCTGGAATCGTTTTAGCAAGAACTATTCGCGTTCATTTCAAAGTTTCTTTCAAAGCCTTACCGGTGTGTGACTTCCTCACCGCCGCCACGTCTTCGGGAGTGCCGGTTGCGACAACGCGGCCGCCGCCCGAACCGCCTTCTGGGCCGAGGTCGATTATGTAATCGGCCGATTTGATCACGTCAAGATTGTGTTCGATCACAATAACCGTGTTACCGGTATCGACCAGCCGCTGCAGTACCTCAAGCAGTTTGTGAACGTCCGCGAAATGCAGTCCGGTCGTAGGTTCGTCAAGAATATAGATCGTTTTCCCGGTTGCACGCTTCGACAATTCCTTTGCAAGTTTTATCCGCTGTGCCTCGCCGCCGCTCAAGGTGGTTGATGATTGGCCGATCTTGACATATCCCAGTCCAACGTCCAGCAGAGTTTGAAGTTTTTGCTTGATTTGCGGAATATTCTCAAGTATCGGAAATGCATCTTCGATAGTGGTGTCCAAAATGTCCGCAATCGAAAATCCTTTGTACTTCACCGCAAGCGTTTCGCGATTGTAACGTTTCCCGCGGCATACGTCGCACGTCACGTAAACGTCGGGCAGGAAGTTCATCTCGAACCGCTTCAGGCCGTCGCCCTCGCAGCCTTCGCAGCGGCCGCCTTTTACGTTGAAAGAAAATCGTCCGGCCTTATAACCGCGAACGCGCGATTCGGGCAGCATAGCGTACAACTCGCGAAGCGGCGTAAACAGGCCCGTGTACGTCGCCGGATTTGAGCGCGGTGTGCGTCCGATCGGCGTTTGATCTATTTCGATCACTTTGTCGACCAGATCGAGGCCGTCGATTTTGTCATGCGCCAACGGCTCCATCGGCGATTTGTATACGTGCCGGTAAAGCGCCGGATACAGTATCTCTTCAACCAGCGTCGATTTTCCCGAGCCCGAAACACCCGTAACAACCGTTAGCAGCCCGATCGGAAATTCGACATCGATGTTTCTCAGGTTGTGCGCCCGCGCACCTTTGACCTTCAGGCGGCTTCCGTTCGGCAGGCGTCGAACGTCGGGAACTTCGATCTTCAACTTACCTGACATGTATTGTCCGGTCAGAGAGTTCGGATCTTTTTTTATCGACTTTGGCGGACCGGTGGCGATCACCTCGCCGCCGTGTGTTCCGGCGAGCGGCCCGAGGTCGATGACGTAGTCGGCGTGCTCGATAGTTTCTTCGTCGTGTTCGACAACCAGCACGGTATTGCCCAGGTCACGAAGCTGCTGAAGCGTTTCGAGCAGTTTTTTGTTGTCTCGCGGGTGAAGGCCGATACTTGGCTCGTCCAGGACGTAAAGAACGCCGCGAAGCTGAGAGCCGATCTGTGTAGCCAGCCGAATTCGCTGGCCTTCGCCGCCGGATAAGGTCGCCGACGCACGGTCGAGCGAAAGATATCCCAGACCGACGGCGTCGAGAAATCTAATTCGCTCTCTAATCTCTTTGAGAACGAGACCGGCGATTTTCTCTTCACGTACGGTGAGTTTTATGGCATCGACCTTCTCGATAAGTTCCGCGATCGGCAGTGCCGTATATTCCGCGATGCCGAGGCCGTTTATCTTAACGGCCAAACTTTCGGGCTGGAGGCGGCTGCCGTGACATTCCGGACAGCTGACAGGCGCGATCAATTCCTCCAACGCCATTCGAGTTTTTTCAGACGGCGGATTTTCCATACGGTCACGCATCGCGCGTAAGGCGCCCGGCCATGTCCGTTCGGATTTGTAAGTTCCATGAACGAATGTCAACCGCCGTTTTGTTCCGTGGAAAAACGCGTTCTTTATCTCGTCCGGCAGATCGAAAAATGGCGTTTTCAACAGTGCCGTCGACCCATTGTTCGCCGAATCGTCCTTCCTTCGGCGTGTGATCTTTGTTTTGGCTTTACTTAAGACCGAGTCGTTCGGCGGCTCAAGTTTATCGCCGCCGATAAACTTGTCGATGATCGCAAGCAGCGCGCCGTGCAGAAACTTTGAGCCCGAATTATCGGCGTCTCCCAGAAAAGTCATTTTCCCGGCGGGAATGCTTTGGTCGGGAGCGATCTTGTTGGCGTCGATCTCCATGACCGTCCCGATCCCTTTACAACGCTTGCAGGCGCCGTAGGCTGAGTTGAATGAAAACGAGCGGGGCTCAAGGACCGCGATGCTGACGCCGCAGTTGACACACGCCATTCGTTCGGAGAAGAGCTTTTCTTCACCGTCTATTATCGAGACCAGCACGGCTCCGCCGGACAAACGCAATGCGGTCTTTACACTTTCTGTTATTCTTTCGGCGACGCCTTCTTTGATAAGCAGGCGATCCACGACCACCTCGATCGAATGATTCCTTCGCTTATCAAGCAGGATCTCTTCGTCAAGCTGCCTTAACTCGCCGTCGATACGCGCCCGCAGAAAGCCGTCGCGATGCAATTTCTCAAGCTCTTTTTTGAACTCTCCTTTGCGTCCGCGAACGATCGGGGCCAGGATCATCACCCGCTCGCCGTCCGGCAAACCGAGAATGCCCGAAACTATCTGCTCGACCGATTGCCGCGTTATCGGCGATCCGCATTGATGGCAATGCGGCTGGCCGATCGATGAAAATAGCAGGCGGAGATAATCGTAAATCTCGGTCACCGTCCCGACCGTTGACCGTGGCGAGCGAGAGACGGTTTTCTGCTCGATGGAAATTGCGGGCGAAAGCCCTTCGATAGAATCGACATCCGGCTTTTCAAGCTGGTCGAGAAACTGACGGGCGTATGCCGACAAAGATTCCACATAACGCCGCTGCCCTTCCGCATAGATCGTATCGAACGCAAGTGACGATTTGCCGGAACCCGAAAGGCCGGTGATGACCGTCAGCTTGTCGCGCGGTATATCAACGTCGATGTTTCTCAGGTTATGCTGACGTGCACCCCGAACGGTAATTTGATCGATGCTCATCTATAGATAAGACTTCGGACTATTGTCGAAACGAGTATTTTAACAGATAGCGTCCGCACTCGGCAAAGCCCTTATCTTCCTTTGCCTGCCTTACGGACTCCGCGTGAAACAATACGCGCCAGTTCGCGAAGCACGCGAAGAAAAGCGGGCTTCGCGGATAGAGATTAGTTTCGAGAAAATCGCCCGGCATGATTCTTGCGATACTGAAGATCCACAGATTCTTCGTCCGGTTTTAGTACGGAAAGAGGTTCTGTAAATAAACGGAAATCAAGATTCGACCATGGCAAAGCAACTGAAAAAAGGAGAGAAGGTCGAATGGAATACATCACAAGGGGAAACGACCGGAACCGTTAAGAGAAAACTGACGACGCCTATCAAGATAAAGGGCCACAAGGCGACCGCATCCAAATCAAAACCGGAGTATTTGGTTGAAAGCAGCAAAAGCGGTGACAAAGCGGCCCATAAGGTAAGAAGCGTTGAAAAAGATTCCAAAATCAAGCGCTGCGAAGAAAAGTTGATGCGGCTGAGGATGTTATCGGTCAGCAATTTGCACCACTGAATAATGCCCTGATTCTTCCATTGCGTGCTTTCGCAGGCTTTGCATCAAATCTAAACAGGAGCAACAAACAATGACCATAAACAACCCCGATCCCCACAAACCAGGCGAGGCCCCGAAAGAGCCGTGGCGGCCGACAGACCCTGAGCCGGAACCAGTCCGCGATCCGCTTCCGGGCGAACCTGATCCGTATCCGATCGAGGACCCGATGCCCGGCGAGCCGAGACCGGTGCCGACACCACCGGAACCTATTCCTGAATTTCCGCCGGATGTGAAGTTTCGGGTTTGACGAGTTTACAGAAAATTTAGAACAGCAACCAGCGACACGGCGGAGATGGCCAGCCAAAGTATGATCCCCTGCAGAAAAGCCCAATAGCCGAATTTTTTCAGGGTCGCGTGTGAAAGGCTCGCTCCGATGAAGAACAACGTGATCGTCAGGCCTGCTTTTGCGAGGTTTACCAGCGCGTCGAACAAACTTGGCGGCACGGTCGACGGAGCGTAAGTTCGAATCGCCGTAGCAACCAGAAAAAATACGATAAACCACGGAACCGCAATCTTTGCTTTGGTTTCCGAATCCTTATCGCGGTAAAGATATGCGAACAGGAGAGCAAGCGGCGCGATCCACAAAGCCCGTGCAAGCTTCACGGTAGTCGCAATGATCAAAGATTCGTTGCCGTATGCGGTTGCCGCACCGACTACCGAGCTCGTGTCGTGGATGGCAATCGCGGCCCAAATACCGAACTGATTTTCAGTCAACCCAAGCCCATGACCGATAACCGGAAATAGAAATAACGCGACCGAATTGAGCACGAACACTGTTCCGAGCGAAACCGTAATCTCATCGTTGTCGGCATTGATCGCGGGAGCCACGGCGGCGATCGCACTGCCGCCACAAATCGCGGTCCCGGATGAAATGAGAGTGGAAGTTTTGCTGCTCACCTTAAGAAGTTTC
>JABFSB010000459.1 GCA_013140875.1 Acidobacteriota bacterium | reverse complement strand
TCGACTTCGACCTCGAACTCGGGGAAATCGTGGGAACTATCTGCCGAATTTCCTACCGGCTGAAGATCGATCGCCGGAAACGAATTGGCCGGAATATCGATCGAAGACGGTTCTAACAAGGGTTGGTCCGTATCGGTCACCGGCTTGCTGCCCAAAACAGGCTTTATCGTTACGTTAAACCCGGCGGCCGATTTCTGGACCGTGAAGTTGAATTCGCCAAGATTGTTGGGGTGAACGAACTGCACCAGCGGCTGATTCGGCAACTCTTGTTTAACGTCG
Organism: Acidobacteriota bacterium; assembly: GCA_013140875.1. Lineage (GTDB taxonomy): Bacteria > Acidobacteriota > Blastocatellia > Pyrinomonadales > Pyrinomonadaceae > OLB17. The sequence goes on along the minus strand of JABFSB010000459.1, from coordinate 5,142 downwards.
TTCGGAATCAGCGGAAACACCATCATGCTGATCTGCGAACCCTGCAGCGGAACGGCATCGAGATCCGTGTTCCCCGATGCCGAAACCAGATACGGATTAGTATTCGGGATGAGGTGAAGTTCGTAGCCCGCAGTGGAGACAAGCTGCTCTAAATATTGGTTTAACTGGTCCATGAAATGTGTTTATTTGAGGACTAGGGAGTCGGCGGGTGAAATTCGAGCGGAAACGCTCAGAAAAATTATAACACCGGTAAACAAGGTTTGTCACCAGAAATTCATTCCTGAGCCGCGGTTCGAAGACCAAAGGGCCGCCTTTTTACGGCAGCCCTTTTTCTTGAGGAAAGTGATCGAGGCTTCTAACCGGGGATCTTTGTCAATTCGGTCGGCTCCGGCGGGAGGAAGCGTCGTGGGTTGATCGGACGGTCGTTGAGCCGCAGTTCGTAGTGGAGGTGCGGGCCGGTCGAGCGGCCGGTGGAACCTATGGCGGCAATGATCTGGCCGCGGGTCAGCGTATCGCCGGCGGCTACCTCGATTTTCGAAAGGTGGCCGTAGCGGGTTTTCAGGCCGTTGCCGTGGTCGATCTCGATCATTTGGCCGTAGCCGCCTTTCCAGCCGGCTTCGGTGACAACGCCGTTTGCCGGTGCAACCACCATATCGCCGCGTTCGCCGTCGATGTCCATTCCGGCATGGAACTCATAAGTACGTCCGCCGAACGGGTTGCGGCGAAATCCGAACTCGTTGTTGATCTTGCCCAGGTGGGCCCAAATTGTCGGAAGGTTGGCAGCATTGCCGCCCGACTGGATTGCCTTTAACTGACGCTCCATTTCCGCATCATCCGCCTCGGCTTCGTCCGAATCGAACGGGCCGCCGCTGTTTGCGGTAAAATCGTCCGAATCGCCCGGGCGCGAATAATCGAACGATTCCGGGTTTGCGGGCGCGTTCGATATCTGGTTCTGTAACAAATGGCTGTTGCGGGATGCGATCGACGAGATCTGTGTTAAACCCGAGTAATTAACGACCCCATATGCTCCAAGGCTGACAAAAGAAAGTATAAAAAATACTCCTAAGCTAAATGATGTGTTACGCAGAAGCCTCTTTGAAACTTCCACCTTCTTAATAAAAATTCTTGATTTTGAAGAATGAGATAAAAGAAAAGTATAAGACTTATCGTTTTTCTGCATTATGCTTTTAAGCTCCTTTAAATGATTTCGTGCCGACGGCTTGTGAAAGGCCCCGACACACGGAATCACGCAAGAATAGCCGCGAGCGACTAACGCGAAACCTTAACTATAACTCGTAAAACAGGCGGTTATATTAAAAAACTGTGGGTCTTCACCAAAAAACACGGATGTATATTATTTTGGTTAAACCCAGTATAAACAAAAGCGGTCGCAAAAGGCAAGCGAAAGCCCGCGAGTCGGCAAAGTGCGTAAATGCTCAAGGCATTTTATTACGCGCTTGCCAGCACGCGGGCTTTCGCAATAAAACTCTCGTGCTGCTTAATCTTTCGGACGGCGTGAATTCGCGAGCCCGCGAAACACCATGAAACCGACCCCGACGATGAGAAGCACAAATACGAGAACGATCAACACCTTGATTGCCCCGGTAATAAAGCCGATAAAACCGATTATCGTCTTGAGAAAAAGTATGATGACGGCGATAAGTGCCAGAAGGCTTCCGCCTATCCCAGCCGCTTTTAAGAAAACAGGCATATAAAACTACTCCTACTTAAATAATATACCTTAGCTGAACCTTTTTAGCTCTAAATTTCGAAAAATAGAGCTGATTTCACACAACGTCCGGCAAGACCACAAAGCCGGAGAAAATTTACCGGTTCCGCCATCCTCCGGCTTGCGAGCCGCGACGGTATTCCGTTTGCACCTCATATTCGCCGGTTTGCGGGCCCGGAAACATCCGCGCCGGACGAGCACTGTCAAAATCGGGCCACTTATTGGCGTCCTCCTTCGGCTTGAAAATATAGCCGCGAAGAATATATATCCCTAGGCCGATCAGCATTGCAGGCATCAGACCACGCATCAGGCCGCGAAGATTGAAAACGCTCTGCAGCAAGAATGCGGCGCCGAGTATGCTTAGAACGATTCCCCAGAGCTTTGGGTTGCCGGAAAAGCGCTTTACAAAGATGTCCTCTGCGAAATCGGGTGTGAGGCCGGAGCGGATCATCTGTGCCGTCCGCCACGCGTCGAGAGCCGCGAACAGCCACATTCCCATAAAGCCGAGCACGAACAAAAACGTACCGCCGGTCAGAATCGCCATCTGGAAAAGTCCGACAAAAACGCCGAAATAAACCAGTGCCTTAACCGTTTGACCGTTGTAAGCCGCCCCGAGGCCGGGACAAACGAACGAGAGCACCATCGCAATGAACGGCGAGGTCCGTTTCTTTACAAACGGAACGTAATTGCCGCGATTTTGCTGGCGAAGCAGGTCGACACCCTGCACGATACAATCCTGACAGTACGGAAAGCCCTTGATCCGATGATCGCACGCGGGGCAAAGCGGTTTGCCGCAACCATTACATTGCACTACCGCCGCATTCTGGCCGTGATACGCACAATTCATCGTCAATTAGTTACCGCCTCCCTGAGTTGGGTCCGCGTCGCTCGGCTGTTTGCCTTTCAAAACATCGGCACCTTGTTGATAGGTCTGTTCCGCAAGCACAAAGCTCTTGGTGTAAATATCCGAAATGGATCCGTCCGCGGAAACGGTTTGGCTGAAAACCAGGAACGCAAACAGCATCATCATCGCTACCGGAGCAAGCTGCGGGACCGAAATCGGAAACTGAAGCCCGCGGACCCATTCGCCGAATTGTGAAAATCGCGAGGCCTTGACGGCAACAGCCTTTTCCGTGCCGATCGTCTCGCGCAAAATCCTTTCGTGCAGGCCGGCGGGGAGCGGAAGCTCATCCAGCTTATAGGAGACGCAAGCCGCCAGGCTGCGAACCACCGCACCCGGAAGGTCCGTGCAATCGTTGCACAAAACGGCGTGACGCTCCCATCGATGAAATACCTGTGCCGGCAGGAAGCCGTCCAGATAGTCGGTCAAATACTCCTCGAATTCATTGCAGGCGAGGGCCGACTGCGGCATAGTGCTCTCAAGAATGCGGGCCTCGAGCCGGGTCATCGGCATGACCGGATCGGCCAGTTTACGGCAAACCTCAAGAGACGCCTTAACTTCATTCAACAGCGAATGACAAAGCGGGCAGCTCATCGCGTGAGACGCGACCGCCTTGTGTAATGTCGAATCGAGCGATTTGTCGAGGTAATCTGTCAGAGATTCCTCAAAAACCGTGCAATCGATTAAGTTTTCTTTCTCATAAGGCATAAAACTCCAACCCCTTGAATAACAGATTTGTTATGTGACGTTCATTCTTCTGATTATTTGCCCGTCCCTAACGTCGAGGCCTCCAAGCCTGTTCTACATCAAATTGTCACAACCCGCATTCTTCTCAATATCTTCGCCAACTCGATCCGTCCGCGATTTATTCGCGATTTCACCGTTCCTTCCGGTATTTTGAGGACATCGACTATCTCCTGATAACTCATTTCCTCTATATCCCTCAGGATCACGCAGGTCTTCAGGTCGCCCGGGAGTTTGTCGATGCCTTCCTGTACCTGCGAGGCAACTTCACGCCGCTCCATTTCCTTTTGAGCCGAGTTTCCAACAGCTCTCAGGTGGTAGGAATGATCGTCCACGGCGTCGGCCATCGAATTCTGCGGGTTACGCTGCCGATGGCGGTAATCGTCGATTATCAAATTGCGGGCCAGCCGCATCAGCCAATTCGAAAGATCGCCCTGTTTGGCGTCGTATTGATCAAGCGTCCGATAGATCCGGATAAACACTTCCTGAGTCAAATCTTCAGCTGCCTCGGCGCTCGACGTAAATCGGTACGCAAGGTTGAATATGCGCCGCGAGAAACCGGAAACGATCTCCTCCCACGCTACGCCGTCACCGGCACGGGCTCGCCGAACAAGTTCGGCCCCGTTACTTTCGACCGCCTTAAGTGCTTCCAACTCGGTCTATCCCCCAATAAGCCAGGCCTTAGAACAAAGGCAACAAAGCAATAGATCGGGCCTTGTCAAAGCTTTGTTACGACATAAAAAGCCCGAAAGTTCCAACAAATAAAGATACGCGCAAAAGGCTTTCCGTGCGAGTGTCTATTTACTCTGAATTGTCGTCCAATCTCATTTTCGGCCGTGTGCCACCTTCCTCTACCGGAAAGACGGCCCAAACAGGCGAACCGCCGCGTCTTCGGGGAGATTCGCCTTTCCGCCCTCAATAAAGTATCTTTTTTCCATCACAGCGTGAAAACACGCCGTACCCGTTCGAGTCCTCGTTTTTTGGCCGGAGCCGATCCGGCCTTTGTTTAGGCCAATTGCGTAAATACCTTAAATTCATACTGCTTCTTCTGTTCGCGGTCTTCCTTCTATGGTTTTTCGGCCGCAACCTTGATTGGGCATTGGTCGGCGAAAGCTTGAAAAAGGCCGACCCGTACTACCTATCGCTCGCAACGCTCATAATCTGCGTCGGCTATCTACTTCGGGCGATCAGGTGGAAAGTGCTGCTGGCACCGATAACTAAGGCCGGGCTTAAGGAGCTATTTGCAACGACTACGGTCGGATTCGCCGCAATCTTCCTGATCGGCCGTGCGGGCGAGATACTTCGGCCGATGTGGCTGCCGATGCTCGACCGGCGGGTCCGTCCCAGTGCCGCACTGGTGACTATCGGAATGGAGCGGGTCTTCGACCTGGCGTCGCTTATCAGTTTCTTTTCGGTCAGCCTGATCTGGTTTCAAGCCCGGGCGGGACACGACGCGGAATATGCATCCATCCGTTTTGCCGGAAATTTGATGTTCGCCGCGGTTGCCGCATTCGTTATTTTTTTGATCGTTTACCAATGGAAATCAGAACCGATCATCGAATGGTTCGGGCGTATGACCGATCGCAGGTTCGTGCCCGTTCGGATCCGGACGATCATCCTTAGCTTGATGCGGCAGCTTGCAACATCGCTCAAAGTGATGCGAAGCTGGCGCGAAATACTTTGGGTGAGCTTTTGGACCGTCTCGCTGTGGTTTGCGATATCTATTCCCACGTGGCTTGTTTTGAAGGCTTTCGGATTGCCGCTCACC
>JABFSB010000198.1 GCA_013140875.1 Acidobacteriota bacterium | reverse complement strand
TCCATCGTTGGGAAGTTGATTTTTCCGATACCGAAGGCTACGACCGGGCCGAGGTTACGCTGGGCGGGGTTTCGACAAAAGAACTTTCGTCCCAAACGATGGAATCGAAAAAAGTGCCGGGACTTTATTTTATCGGTGAGGTGGTCGACGTGACCGGATGGCTCGGCGGTTATAATTTTCAATGGGCCTGGGCTTCGGGTTTTGCGGCGGGAACGAGCCTTTAAAATTAAGTGGGGGAAGATGTCTCCCACTACACCTTCCCCCGTTTTCGCGCCGGTTACAGGGCGTAACCGGCCACGAAACGTAACAGAATATTTTGCAATCGATCGAGCCGAGCTCTCAAGCGACAAATTCAATGCCGTCGGGTGATCAAGGGAGGATGGCTAAATTTGGCATAGAAAAGAGTTACTGTCAAACTTCCCGGACATAATCTCAGGTTATCGAAAATCCGAAATGTCCATCCCGAACTTTTCCTTAACGTACCCTTCAGCGGATTGATTCACGTTCCTTAGATTCTCGAGCCGCCGCCGCGTTTTGGCTATGTGCGTTTTTGCGCGTTCGGCCATGTGCTTCAGCATATCGCGGCCGGCCGCCGTCTCATCCGCCGCCTTTGTATTTAAGATGTAAAGTTCGGATGCAATGTTCGCCCGCTTTTCTCTCTCGATATCGATCAGCCTTTTTCTTATCTGAGCGGACTGCCGGATTGCCCTCACAAGTTGATCGCCAACGGTCCCGCCTGTGACCGCGTCGGGGCTGACGCGAAACTCTGCGGCCAATCTCCTTAGTTTTTCCTGATCGCCGGATGAGTAAGCAGTGTTTAACTCTGTCATCATCGAATGGCGGCGTTCCTTTTCGCCGTGGTCGAGCACGAGATCGGGATGAAAGCTCCGTGCCAGATCGTGATACGCTTTCCTGGCCTCGGCCGTCGGTTCCCACTTCTCGGCTTCCTTTTCCTCGGCGGCTTTCGCTCGGGCGGCGGATTCCTCGGCGATCCGGCGCAACTCCTCGACCTTTTTCTTTATCTCTTCATCATCAGGAACGAGCTTTAGCTCTTCTTCCGCAATCTGCGCGTCGATCTCGTCCTGCTCGGCATAGAGCCGTCCGACCTCCATCGTATATCGGGCCTCAAAGCGCTCCAATTCGGCCCGCATGTCCGCTATCTCTTCCTCAGCATCCGCAAGCCGGTCCGCTAACCGTTCGACGACGCGAAGCTTTTTTTCAAGCTCGATTTCTTCCGGAGCGATCATAAGATTGCAGGATTTTCGCCATTTGTTGATTGGCTCATTGTCCTATCTTAAAATGAATGAATGAATCAAGAACGAAATGGATCAATGAATTAATCAAGAATAAAGATTCATCGGCCGAGCCAACAGCTCAACAGGATCCTCGATATTCAGCGCCTCGCGAACAAAATATGGTTCGCCCGCGGATACGCCGATCAACGAACCGAAATAACGCGAGCGGTCTTCAAGTTCACCGAGAAAGCCCGCAGCCGTCAACCGCGTTTCGGGATCTGTCGAATTTGGATCATGAAACTGCGATCCGTGTGCCCGGATAGCATCCATTTTTTCTTTAAGAAACTGCGAAACATCTACAACAAATGACGGGGCCACACGTCGTGAAAAAATATTGTGCGCGACCATTGGCACCGGAATCTTCTCGTCGCCGCTTTCGGGATCGTAATTTTTCATACTTGAAAGCCGGGCTGATTCGCGCACCAGCCGTGAAATGTGATCGTGGTCGGGGTGCGGATCGTCGAGCTGATGTGTGAGTATCAGCTTGGGCTTCAACCGCCGAAGAAAGCGGACCATGGCCGTCCGCGATTCGTCATCGACAAAAACACGCCCGTCGGCAAGACCGAGATTTTCCCGCACATCAAGCTTTAATATCTTCGCCGCCGCCGCGGCCTCCTTCGCACGGCCCTCGACGGTACCGCGCGTTCCCATCTCACCCCGTGTTACGTCAAGAGCACCGGTCTTATAACCGAGGTTCTTCATCTTCAGCATCGTCCCGCCGACCGTCAATTCAAGATCGTCGGGGTGCGCAAATATACCGAGAATGTCCACTTGGCTCATATTGGTAGAGCTATTTTAACAGGATGAACAGGATATGCAGGACCGCTTTCGTAATATTTGCTCTTGATTCCTGATCTTGTCCTCTTCATCGGGGCCCGTCCTGTTAAAATAAACCGATGAAACTTATAGTTCTCGGCTCGGGCACATCGGTGCCGCACGCGAAGCGATCGAGTTCGGCATATTGGGTTGAATCGTCGGGCCGGACTTTGTTGATGGACTGTTCGACTTCGGCGATCACGCGCATACTTGCCGAAGGTCTTGATTGGATCACACTTGATTCGATCTGGATATCGCACTTCCATCTCGATCATTGCGGCGGGCTTGCACCGTTTCTTGCCGGTGCCAAACACAGCAGCGAGATGAAGAAACGGACAAAGCCGCTTCGCATTTTCGGCGCGGAAGGTTTGCGAAAGCTTCTCGACGGTTTCAACGAAGTCAATAATTACAAGCTGTTCGAACAGCCGTTTCCACTTGAGATCGTTGAGATCGAATCGCTTGAAAAATTTGAGATCGCTCCTGGCCTCGAAGCCGTTGCAATGAGCACGCCGCACACCGACGAAAGTCACGCCATTCACCTTCGCGACGCCGAAGGAGCGACGTTGGTTTATACCGCCGACACGGGCTTTACCGAAACGCTCTCGGCCTTTGCCCGCCACGTCGATCTGCTGGTGATCGACGCTTCGTTTCCGAAAAGCAAGCCTTCGGAAAAACACCTGGAATTCTCGGAAGCGATGTATGTTATCAGAAAAGCTGAACCCAACCGCGCGGTCGTGACGCATCTTTATCCGGAATGGGATGGGGTCGATTTTGAAAGGGAGTTAGAAAATTTTTCTGTGCCGTGCGAGGTTATCCAAGCTTTGGACGGATTGGCTTTGAATATTCGAAATAGCGAAGAACGAAAAGCGAAGAACGTATAACGCGTCACGATCTGACGTTGCGTTGGGCGACCGCCATCAGTTCTTCGGGCATCCATTTTTCTAAAACCTTATCCTCTGCTTCCGCTATGGACTTGCCGCGATTTCGCCATTCTTTTGCGGGGTCATCCTCGCGGCCCGACTGTTTGGGGTAGTTCTCAACCTGCTCCAGGCTGATGATGATGCCGTGGGCAACGTCGTTCCAATCTTCGTTCTGAATCCCTCGAAGCACGATCGGCAATCCCGCGGTCCAGTCTTCTTCCGGCACGATGTTATCGTATTCGGGAATGGTCAGATACGCGGTTGCCGGAAGGCCCTTGCTGCTGAACTCACTGATAAGCTGCGACTTCACATCAGTGTAGGAACCGTTCGGGTTCGACTTGCGAATATCCAGGGCACGGCGGAAAATGTCGGAAACTGTAGGTTGGCTGCTCATAATCGTTGATCTTTGAAACGACAGATTACCACAGATAAACGCGGATTCTAATTCGAAAGGCTCTGATAAATATTAGATGAAAAAGGTTATATTTCAGCTCCATTTGCTCCTCGGCGTTCTCGTTTCGATACCTGTTCTCGCCTGGGCGTTGAGCGGCTTTCTCTATGCGTTGCCGGATATGGTCGAAGGCGGAATGGTCGAGAAGATCGATTCGGCCCGGATAAAGGTCGCTCCTGGCGAGGCAATGGTGATGGCGAACACACTTGCAGGCAAACCACTTCCGACGACGGCCCTAACGCTGCTGATGAAGGACGGACGACCGCAGTATCAGTCTATCGGCGGTCTCGGTGCAGAGTCGATCTTTATCGACGCCGAAACGGGCGAAGCATCTTTCTCTAAACCTCCGGGCTGGAAAACGCGTTTCTTTCGCGAAGCCCATTTTTACTATTTTACCGGAAGCTGGCAGGCGACTTTTTTGATCGTCTTTTCGGCTTTGGCTGCCCTGTCGGCCCTGACTGGGATTTACCTGAATATTGTGTATTGGTCACGGCAGCTCAGGCGAAAACACGACCGGTAGGGAGTGTGCCTTTCGTCCTGATCATTTCCGGCGGATAAACTCGCTGCCGCTCGTCTTCTCCCAATTGCGACCAACGTTTTTGTTGCCAAAACCCATCTCAACCACTAGTCTTTATCTAGCTGGGGTTTTACTTCATGAAAATTCTTTTTGCACTGATAATCATCGCTTCGGGAGTTGTATTCTCTTTCGCTCAGAACGAACAATCGCCGATGGTCGAAAAAGAGATCGGCTATAAGGACTGGACATATAAGAACCTGAAAGGCGGCGGCGAGACGAACCTGCGGCAGTTTGCAAAAGGGAAAAAGCTTGTCATGGTCGTTTATTGGGCTCCGTGGTGCCACAATTGGGCACACGATGTGGGTTTCGTTCAGGAGCTTCATCAGAAATACGCAAAGGACGGATTGGCCGTGATCGGCGTGGCCGAATACGACCCGGTCGATAAGATGAAGCAGAACTACGAGCAAAACAAACTCACGTTTCCCTCGGTCTATGAAGCGGCCGCCTCGGCGGAAAGGCTAAACACCGTTCACTATGCTCAACGGACCGCCGCTGGCGACACGCGAAAGTGGGGTTCGCCATGGTACGTGTTTCTCGATCCCGCAACGATACAGTCTTCGGGAGACGTTGTCGCGAGCAAGGTTCAGGTTGTTAACGGAGAGTTGATCCGGCCCGATGCCGAAAAGTTTATCCGCGAGAAACTAGGCCTGGCGACGGCAAGCCCGGTCGCTTCGGTTAAATCGAAGGAGATCGAAGTATGCGAGCCGGACGCAAAAGGCCCGACCCTCGTTAAACCTTAACTTCTATCTATTTCGGCAGCACCGCCATCGTATCCGACAACTTTTGAGCAACCTGCCTTAAGGGATCTTTCGAGGCTAAAAAATTACCCGCGACGGCACTATCCACCGAACGGGCGGACAGGTCCGATATTCCCTGAATCTGAACCAGATAGCGGGTTAACTGAGGCTTTGTACGAAAATCGGATTCAAGCGACACAAGGCTTTCTCTCATTCCCCTGATCGCGACGATCAACTTTTTCTTGTTTGCCTCATTGGAGTCGATAATTTCTTTTTTAACTCTTTTGGCCTTTGCATCCTTGTCGATCGTCTCGATCGAGGTGGCGATCGGGCCCATCTTATCGACAAAAAGATTAACGTTTGCCAATTGATTGGCCACTAATTGCTTGGCTGCGGCAACCACCGGATTGACCGGCGGAGTCGTTGTTTTCGGCGTCGGTCTCGGCGTTGGCCGGGGAACCGGCTTTCTGGTGCGTTGGGCCGCGGTTGGAATGGTCGCAGCCAATATCAAAATCGAAAAAAAAGTCAAAATACGGACTGATCCCATAGTTCTTCCCGCCTGTTCAATATCTGCTAAACATTTTATCATAAAGTATATGCGGGAGAGGTTGTTGGAAGTCCGGCGC
>JABFSB010000097.1 GCA_013140875.1 Acidobacteriota bacterium | reverse complement strand
ATCCTGATGACGACGATCGCACTCGTCGCCGGCATGATTCCTCTGGTCGTTTCCCGTGGCGCCGGTGCCGGCACGAACCGCTCGATCGGCGTGCTTGTGGTCGGCGGACAGACGATGTGTTTGCTGCTGACCCTGCTGGCCGTACCGGTGTTCTATTCGTTATTCGACGACCTGAGCGAGATGCGGCTGTTCCAATACGTTTCGAGATTTTCGGAATGGCTGTTCGGCGGGATCAGGCGGCGATTCGCGACGGTGACGAGTTCGTTTTTTAGTAAGCAGTGATCTCTTCTTTGCGTCTTTGCGACTTTGCGGGAAGAAAGAATTTCCCGCGAAGACGCGAAGATGCAAAGGAAGAGTAAGAGAGCGTTGTTAGGTGATCTTTATGTTTTTGCGATCATACACTTTATTTCTAATCGCAGTTTTTATCGGCTCGGTGAATGCATTCGCCCAAAACCCGACACCGACGCCGGTGGCTACGCCCGCGGTGAAGGACAAACAGGACGTCGAGCCGGACAAGCTTCAGGGCGTTCCGGCGATCGCGCCGAATTATCGCTCGGACGATAAATCGCTGCCCGATCTTGGCCGTGTCGGCGTGGACATGACCGACCAGCAGAGCCTTACTCTGGCCGAGGCGATCACAAAGGCACTCGAAAACAACAAGGACATCGAGGTCACGCGGAAAAATGTAAAGGTAGCGGAGTTCGACCTGAAGGCCGCACGCGGATATTACGAGCCTAAGTTTTCAGGACAGGCCTATTACGAACGTGCCAAAACACCCGTGTTCTCGTTTTTTGGCGGCGGCCCGAACTTTTCGCTGACGCAGTCCAATATCGTCGGGAACGCCGGGATCAACGGTGCATTCCGCCGGACCGGCGCGACGTACAGCGTAACGGCGAACAATGGAAGGAACACGACGAACAATATTTTTACGTCTGTTAATCCGACCTACACGTCGAGTTTATCGTTTCAGTTTACTCAGCCGCTGCTCAGAGGCCGCAGATTCGATCAGCCGCGGCGTGCGATCGAGATTGCCAAGCGAAATCTTTCCCTGACCGACACCCAGTTTCGGCAGCGTACGATAGAAACAATAGCCAACGTACAGCGGGCATATTGGGACCTGACCTACGCGCTCCGCAATTTACAGGTTCAGCGCGACGGCGTTAAGGACGCGAAAGATCAACTCGAACACAACAAGCGTTTGGTCGATGAAGGCCAGCTTGCCCCGATCGATGTCCTCGCGGCGGAAACACAGGTCGCGAACTTTGAGCAGTCGGTTTACGACGCGCTGAACGTGGTCGGCACCGCCGAAAACAATCTGAAGAATTTGATCTCGCCCAACAGAAATGACGCTATCTGGGGCAGATCGGTAACGCCGGTGGATTCGGTCGATCTGGCCCCGCCTGTAACGACGCTTTCACAGGCCATCGATGCCGCAATGCAGAACCGGCCGGAGCTTGAGATCAATCAGGCGCAAAAGGATATTAATGCTCTCGACCAACGCTTTTACAAGGAGCAGGGCAAACCGCAGATCGACCTTGTAGCCAACTATACGCTTACCGGCTCGGCCGGTACATTCAACCCCAACGTAGTGAATCCGTTCAGCGGTACAGGTACGACCACGGCGATCAATCAGCTGATCCGGAACAATAATCTTTTATTGGTTACAAATCCGGGCTTGACGCCGATCGACCAGATTCCGGTCACGCAGACGCCGACGCTGCCCGATTCGCTCAACGGCGGATATGGCGGAGCGCTTGGAAATTTGTTCGCGAATCGTTACCCGACCCTTCGTGTCGGCGTACAGTTCAACCTGCCGCTGTTCGGCGATAGGACGTCAAGGGCACAGTATGGCAAATCACTGGTCGAAGGCGAAAAGCTGAACGTGCAGCGTGAGCAGTTGGAGCAGAATATCCAGGTCGATGTCAGAAACGCGCTGCAGTCTTTGCGGACGGCCGAAGCCCGCCTGCGGGCGGCGGCGATCGCCCGGGAAAATTCAGTAAAACAATATGAATCCGAACAGCGAAAACTGGACAACGGGCAGTCAGATATTTACAAAGTGCTTGAGCGCCAGACCGCTTTGACCACCGCGAGGTCGAACGAACTTCGGGCACAGACCGAGCTCAATAAATCGATCGCCGATCTGCAGCGTGCGACCGGAAACTCGCTTAAAGCAAACAATGTCGAGGCACGGCTTCAACGCTAACATGACCGCCGGTTTCGGTCGCAAAGGCTAAAAAGCCCGTCGTATCTTTTCTATGAAAGCCGTTTACATAAGATCGTTCGGCGGCCCCGAAAATCTTGAAATTCGCGATGTTCCGGACCCATCGCCGCCTGTCGGCAGCGAAGTTCTTGTTCGCGTCCGTGCAGCCGGATTGAATCGCGCCGACCTCCTACAGCGTCGCGGCCTTTATCCGCCGCCCGCGGGCTATTCTCCGCATATTCCGGGCCTTGAGTTTGCGGGCGAGATTGTTGAGACAGGCAACGACGCATCGGCGTGGAAAGCCCGTGACCGTGTCTTTGGCATCTCCGCCGGAGAGGCCCAGGCCGAATTATTGATCGCCGACGCCAGCGTACTGGCAAAAATCCCCGACAATCTTTCTTTCACGGAAGCGGCGGCCGTGCCCGAAGCATTCGTAACCGCGCATGATGCTGTTTTTACGCAAGGCGAGCTGAAAAAAGGCGAGACGCTTCTGGTCCACGCGGTCGGGTCGGGTGTCGGTCTGGCGGCACTTCAGTTGGCAAAGGCGGCCAGAGCAAAGACCATCGGCACGTCGCGGACCGCCGAAAAACTTGAACGGTCGAAGAAGTTCGGGTTGGACGAAGCGATTCTGACCGGCGAAAATACCGAGTTCGCGCCGATACTTAAATCGAAGAACGGCGGTGGCGTGGATGTGATCCTCGACCTGGTCGGTGCGGGATATTTTCGCGAAAACCTCGAATGCCTTTTGCCGAAAGGAAGGCTTATGCTGGTCGGACTTACATCGGGCAACTCAGCGATGTTCGATCTTTCGATGGCCCTCCGCAAACGGCTGCGGATAATCGGAACAGTCCTTCGCGGGCGAAGCGTCGATGAAAAGGCCGAAGCGACGAGGTTGTTTGCCGAGCAGGTCGTTCCTCTGCTCGCCAACGGGACCGTTGTGCCGAATGTCGATAAAATCTTTCCGGTCGAAAAAGTTCGGGAAGCTCACGAGTATCTCGAGTCGAACGAAAGTTTCGGGAAGATCATTTTGGAATTTTAGACTGAGAGAAGCATGACTTTCGACCGGACAATTTTTGTGACCGGCTTTCCCGGTTTCATCGCGGAGCGTTTGGTAGAGCGGCTCGCGGCCGCCAACCGGCAGATATTTTTGCTGGTGCAACCGCAGTTCGTCGAAAAAGCGATAGAGAGTGTTGAAGAGATCGCGGAACGAACCGCGACACCAATCGAAAATTTCGCCTTGATCGAAGGCGACATAACGCGGCCCGATCTGGAAATGTCGAGCGAAGACGCCGGCCTTGTTCGTGAATCGGCGACCGACGTTTTTCACCTCGCGGCGATTTACGATCTGGCGGTCGCGAAGGGGCCCGCGTACGAAGTAAATCTCGAAGGCACCAGGAATGTCAACGCGTTTGCGGCTTCATTGCCGAAACTGAAAAGATATAACTATATATCGACGTGCTATGTAGCGGGCAGGCGGACCGGCCCTATCCGCGAGGATGAACTTAGGCACGACGCCGGTTTTCGCAATTTTTACGAAGAGTCCAAATATTTGGCCGAGTCCGAGGTTGAAAAGCTGAAGGCCGAGCTGCCCGTCACCATCTTTCGTCCGTCGGTCGTCGTCGGTGATTCCCAAAGCGGCGAGACAGCGAAGTACGACGGCATCTATCATCTGATTGAATACCTGAAGATTGCTCCGGCCGTGCTGCGGCTGGTAAATGTCGGCAACAAGGATGTTCGCCTGAACCTTGTGCCGGTCGATTTCGTCGTCGACGCGATCGCCGCGCTTGCGTTCGATGATGAGTCGAAAGGCAAGACGATCGCACTGGCCGACCCGTCGCCTCTTTCGACCGGCGAGTTGTTCGACGTGATCGCCGAAAAGCTTTCGGGTAAACGATCGGCGATCGGGCCGCCGGCGGCATTGGTCGAACGTCTGCTGATGCTGCCCGTCACGCCAAAGCTGACCGGCCTGCCGCATTCCGGCGTTCCTTATTTTTTTCTGGCCCAGACCTACGATACGTCGATTGCCGACAAGTTGCTGAAAAAACACGGCATAACGTGTCCCAATTTTCGAGATTACGCGGCAAATCTGCTGAAGTTCGTCGCGATGCATCCGCAGCTTTAGTTTCATCATCCTATCCTTATTATGCCTAAACCCGTTTTAGCCCTGTTCGTTTTGGCCGCGATATTCTCGGTGTCCGCGGCCGGGCAAAGCGGGCGTGTGCAGCCGACACCGGCTCCGGCTGAAGCGCCGATTAAAGTTGCGACTCAAGAAATAAAATTGAACGTGCTCGCTTTCGACGAAGACGGCAAGTTCGTTTCGGATGTCGCGGAAAAGGATCTCGTCATCACCGAAAATAATGTACTTCACCAGCCGAGCAGCGTGCGGCGGATGCCCGCGAATGTACTGATCGTAATGGACACCGGCGGCGAGCTGCGGTGGATGAAAAGCCTTGAGCAAACACGCAAGGTTGCGAACGGGTTGATCGGTGGGCTGAGGCCGGGCGACGCGGTCGCGATCATTCAATACAGCGACAAGGCGGAGATCGTGGCCGAATGGACTACCGACAAGAATGAGGCACTTGCCGCCGTTGCACGAACCAATTTTGGCCGCAGATCGGCGTACGTTAAGTCGTTAAGTTTGGCGAAAGATTTTTTTACAAAGAGCTCGGTCGATAACAAACATCTCGTCCTGATCACGGACGGGACCGATAGCTTCGCGGACCAGGGCACTAAGCTGCGGGCGCTTCGCGGCCTGCTTTCGACCGATATAACGGTGCACGTCCTGAGCTATACAAAGATGGAGCTGACCGACATCGAGCCGCGTACCAAAATGCTTTCAAAATCACCGCCGCCAAAAGCACTGCCCGATGAGGTTGTCGCCGGTTTGCCGAACGGCGTGCGTGATGCGGCCCAGGCACCGAAGATAGGGCCGACGATAAATCTCGACCGCAAGCTGCTCAAAACAATACGGGCCCGTAAGGACGACCTTGAGGTCAGCGAAGAACAGCTTGGCGAACTTGCCGCAAACACCAACGGCGAGATCATTATTCCCGAAACGAAGGACGAAATAATCGAAAAAGCGGCCATCGTTGCACGCATGATCGATTCGTCCTACGTTGTGACCTATACGCCTAAAATACCGCTTGAAGAAACCGGGACCGAACGCGAGATCGTCGTCACCTCAAAAAGGCCCGGCCTCGTCGTCGAAGCTCGAAGAAAACTGATCGTCAATGA
>JABFSB010000312.1 GCA_013140875.1 Acidobacteriota bacterium | reverse complement strand
GGATCTGGCCGGAGTTCATTATGTAAACGCTCGATCCGCCGGGGATCACGGCCTTCAGCTTATTATTGCGAAGCATGCCGCCGCAGTCTTCCATGATGAACTTTTCCATATCGGCATAGCCCATCGGAAGCTCGTAAACGCCGGGCTTTTTCACGTGCCCGCTGATCGACCACAGCTTCGTTCCGCCCGATTTTTCGGTGCCGAGGTCACGCCACGCGATGCCGCCCATTTCTATGATTTGGGGGATAGACGTGAGAGTCTCGACGTTGTTTACGATCGTCGGGCTTGCATACAATCCCTCGACGGCCGGGAACGGCGGCTTCATCCGCGGGTGGCCGCGAAAGCCCTCGAGACTGGACAGCAGTGAAGTTTCTTCACCGCAGATATAAGCACCTGCTCCGGTGTGCGTGTGGATGTCCATCTCGAACCCGGAGCCGAAGATGTTTTTGCCCAGGATACCGGCCTCGCGCGCTTCCGCCAGAGCGCGATCCATTATCTTGATGAGGTAGTTATACTCGCCGCGAAAGTAGATATAGCCGGTGCTCGCGCCAAGCGTCCACCCGGCGATGATCATGCCTTCGATCAGTGCGTGCGGGTCGTACTGCAACAGATAGCGGTCTTTGAAACTGCCCGGCTCAGACTCGTCCGCGTTGCAAACGACGTACTTCGGTTTCGGCGAATCCTTCGGCACGAAGGACCACTTCATCCCGGTCGGAAAGCCCGCACCGCCGCGGCCTCTCAGCGAACTCTTCTTAACCTCTTCAATAATGTCCGCCGGCGCCATCCCGAACGCCTTCTTAAGCTGCACATACCCGTCAGTGTCCTGATACACCTTCAGCGTGTGCCCGTCGTTCACGCCGACGCGCTTCAATGAGAGCGGTTCGCAGCCTATTGCTTTGATTTCCATAGAACTTAACTCTTACCGCGTACAACCCCGGGCGGCAGCTTCCATTGGTCGGAGGAAAGATCACGGCCTGCCTGCGAAATTTCCCACATGTTTCCTTCGAGGTCCAACGCTCGATACGTTCGGCCGCCCCAGAACCCATCCATCGGTTCGCAAACTATTTCCGCACCCTGCATACTGGCGTTATCGTAATGGCGGTCAAGTTCGTCGACATAAACCTTCATCATAACTCCGCGGTTTTCCGTCGTTTGTCCCCATGTTTCATCGGGCGTGCCTACCTGGAAAAGCGAATTTCCCACTTCCATCCAAGCCATACCTCCGCCGGGCCAGGACAGTCGCGACTCCGATCGCTCCTTAAAGCCGAATACCCGTTCGAGCCATTCAACCGCTTTTTCGACATTTGAATAAGCAATCGACGGCACAATGTCAGGTGCCTTCCACCTGTCGTCACTTTTCTTAAACTCCGCGGACGAATTGTTCACAATCCCAGATCCTTGACGATCACCTGCGTGTCGGTGTACTGATCAAACTTTGCTATCTTGCCGTCCCGAATCTCCCACGAGTGAGCGAAGGGTACCGAAACGCTTTTGCCGGTCTCTAGATACTTGCCCGAATATGTACCGAGCGAGACAACGTTTCCATCGCCGCCGTCAACGATCTTGTCCGGCACCGCCGCAAAGCCTTCCCACTCGGTGCCGAGCCTCATGAACACACCTTCGAGCACAGCATTTGGCCCATTATAAGTACCGCCGTACATGAAGCCTTCCGCTTCGGTCCAGCTGATATTGTTGTCGAACACGCCCAAAACTGCGGGAACATCGCCTTTGGCGAAAGATTCGTAGAGGCCTTGTATGATATCGGCGTTGGTCATAGGTTACGTGGAGCCCTTGCATACGTGCGGGCTATTGACACTATCCAGAATCTTATCGACCTCCCCGTGCTCAGGCTTCGCAATCGATCCCAATCTTATTTAGAAACCGTTCGCGGCAGATCGTATTGAACTTTTACAAAAAGCGTAAGCTGTACGACCGGTTCGATACCGATCGGGTTTATTACCGCATCAAAATCTCCGGGGCTGAGCGGATTGTAATAAAATGTCGATACCTTTCGCGGGCGGATAACGGTTTTGTTATAGGCATTGTACGTCGAACCTGCCTCGTACGCCTGGTAGCCGCGATACTGTTCCCCTGGGAAGAAAGCATCATAGCGTTCATTGGCGACGGCGTATGGCGTCAGCTTTATCCCGAATGAATTCGCATACGCGGTTTCTTTCTGCTTTACCGTCTTCACCGCTTCCTGAAACATCTTAGCCCGGGCGGCCGCCAGATCGTTGACGACATAATCGACCTCAATTAAATCGAATATCGACGCCTGTCCCGCAACCGACAATATCTTCTCAAGAAGATTTCTGTCTGCATATCGCACCGCGATGTTCTTCTTTGTCTCAAAGCCGGAGAGCTTTTCCGTGATCGTATTGGCGCTCTCCGTGTAATCGAATACACGATTTTGCGAGATGAAATCGACATATATGTCGTTTCGTTTGATGCCGAGCGACAGAAGCGATTTAGTAAACTCGGCGAATTTCGCATTCACCAGATCGTTTCCGGCGTTTGGGTCCTTGCCTTCCTGAACGTATCCGAACACCGCGACGTAAGCATCAGGCTGTACATTCATCAGAACGCTTGCCTCGATGAACTGTGTCTGATTTTGACCGGCGTTGCCAACCAGTTCGCCGTTACCGAGCTGCGGCTTTCGCTGCCTGTTGGCATTTCCGTACACGCTGCTGCCGGCTTCCTGCGCGAAGGCAAGGATGCCGCAATAGAATATACAGGTCGCGATCAAGAGGACTTTTTTCATTTATATCGAGCGAGCGGCCTTACTAACGTGCCAGCCATTGACACACGCGCTATTTACACGAATCCAAAATCTTATCAACCTTCTCAAGCACCAAATCCTCGTGAAAATCGTACCCGATCTGCATCCTTGGGGCCGTGCAGCAGAAAACAAGGTTCACGCTAGAACATGGGTAATTTGGACCGGCAGCCTGCCAAGCACAATCTCTCCAATTTCCAGTTTTGTGCTGGCCTCGTCAATGTCAATACCGACGAGGTTGCCGACATCGTCGTAATCCAAAATCACGCCGTTCGAAACCTCGCGGCTGTCCACGCTTGGCTTATGGGACAAGTCGATATAAAGCGAGTCGGTTTCCGGATAATAATTAATCTTCATTCTCTTTAAAATTGCTGTCGGGAAACGCGTTATGAATTGTGGTTCGGTCCGGGAGCGTTACGACCCGCAATATCCTGCTCTCAAATTCCGCTATTCTCGCCCAAAATCTCACGCGATTGTCGCCTTGAACCTCGATACGAATCGGATTTTCAATAACAAATTTACACCACTCTTTTTTAAAATACGGGCGTTTCCGCAAAACCTCATTTTCAAAGTAGGCCGTGTATTTGTAATTTGGCACTGTAAATCTCTCTGTTTATTTGGCTATCCCAGAGAATCCAGAATTTTGTCTACCTTTTCAACCGTCAAATCCTCATGAAAATCGTACCCGATCTGCATCATCGGTGCCGTGCCGCAGCTTCCGAGGCATTCGACCAGCGAGACGGTGAATTTGCCGTCCGGCGTCGTTTCGCCCGGGTGGATGCCGAGCTTGCTGCAAACGTGCTCGGTTATTTCCGGCTCGCCCATGATCTTGCACGATAACGTCTTGCAAATCTGTAGATGATGCCGGCCGACCGGGCGGAGATTGAACATCGAATAAAAGGTCGCCGTCTCCCAGATGTCGGTCACTTCCAGATCGAGAAATTTCGCCAGAAAATTCACGCCCGCGTTGTCCACCCACCCGCGTTCGCGTTGGATAATGAGCATCAGGATCGGGATCAACGCCGACCGTTTTCGCTCCGGCGGGTACTTCGCCAGATGCTCGTTCATCTCAGCTAGGATTTCGGGCGAGAACTCCGCTGTTTCTTCAGTGTATTCGACCTGATCGGTAAAAGTTGTTGGGGACGCTGTTGCCACTACTGAACCTTGCCTCCCAATTCTTCGATTGATCTGAGGCGCGTTTCATGATCCATCACGGTTCCTGCAATGCTGTCAACTCTAGCAACCAAGTGATCCAACTTGCGGGAGTGTTCGGCTAGAGTCGAGCCGTGTTCGGCCAGCGTCCCTTTGATCTCGCGAACATCGGACTGGATCTGATTCACTCCGTTGACCAGTGTTCCCAGAGTTTTGAAAAGTTCTTCTTCTTGATTTACGGTCATCAGTCAAATCTCGCTATCTATCGATCTCTCCCAAAACAATATCCAAACTCCCGATAATCGCCACCACATCCGCGACCATTTCGCCTTCGCTCATAACCGGCAACGCCGACAAGTTTACAAACGAAGGTCCACGGAAATGGACTCGTTCAGGTTTCGGGCCGCCGTTGGATTTCATATAGACGCCGAGTTCGCCTTTTGAGGCTTCGATGGCGTGATAGACCTCGCCTTCGGGGACGTTGAAGCCTTCGGCGACGATCAAGAAGTGGTGGATCAGTGAATCCATGTGCTTGCGCATGTCGTCGCGGTCGGGAAGTACGACCTTCGGCGCGTCGGCCTTGATCGGGCCGGGTTTCAACCTTTCCAGCGCCTGGCGGACGATCTTGTGCGATTCCTCAAGCTCGCGCATGCGGACCATGAACCGCGACCAGACGTCGCCGTCCTTTTCGGTCGGGATGTTGAAATCGTAAGTCTCGTAGCCGGTGTAAGGATTATGCCGCCGCAGGTCGAGTTCGACACCGCTGCCGCGAAGCGACGGGCCGGTCAGGCCCCAGTTGATCGCTTCGTCCTTTTCGATCACGCCGACGCCCTGCGTTCGGCTTTGCCAAATCGTGTTGCCGGTCGCCAGCGTGTTAAATGTTCTTACCGCTTCGGGAAAATCATCGACAAATTGTTTGCACCGCCGTTCAAAACCAGCGGGCAGGTCCATCATCAGCCCGCCGATGCGGAAATAGCTCGGCGTCAGCCGTCCGCCGGAAGCGGCTTCGATCAGGTTCAGAATCTTTTCCCTCTGGCGAAAGCAGAAAAAGAAAATGCTCATCGCTCCAAGATCCAAGGCGCTCGTTCCGAGCCAAACCATGTGCGAAGCGATCCGCTGCAGTTCGCAGAACAGAACGCGGATCACCTGCGCCCGTTCCGGTATCTCCAGCCCGAGCAGCTTTTCCGCTGCCATCACATACACGAGGTTATTGCCGAGCGGATTGAGGTAATCCATTCGGTCGGTGATGACGATGCCTTGCTGGTATTTTTTGTACTCGAACAGCTTCTCCATTCCGGTGTGGAGATAGCCGATATCGGGAATAGCTTTGACAACAAGCTCGCCGTCCAGCCGCAGATCAAGCCTCAGCACGCCGTGTGTCGAAGGATGCTGCGGTCCCATCGACAGCGTCATCTCGGACTCGAGCGGCGTGTCCATCACCTCGAACTGGCTTGGAATGTTCTGTACTGCTGTGCTCATACTTTGCTAATGGTGAATTGTGAATGGTCAATGA
>JABFSB010000203.1 GCA_013140875.1 Acidobacteriota bacterium | reverse complement strand
ATCCATCTGCCGGCAGGCTTCATCAAGACCTTCTACGACAAGAGCCTGAACTGGTGCTATTCGCAGGAACCCGGACCCTACACCGCCGGCCGCGCCATCTATGCCCCGCGTGGCAAGACGCTCGGCAAATTGGCCAGTTAGGGCCTGTTTATGCGTCCGCGCGCCCAAACCCGCAACGGTCGATTCGCCGATCACAAGCAGCTTTGCCGTCCCGCCGCCCTCGCCGGCCGTTCCCGTTTTCTCACCCGCGGCATCCGGCAGCAGCCCGACCTTGCGCCGCGTATACTGCCCAAGCAAAAAAAGCAGCGGCGACACGGGCAGGACAACGACGGCTGTCGCCAGGTATGTGGCCTGCCAGCGGTTCAAATTCGTGCTTTTGTTGTTCGTCGTCATCGTTATGTTAAACTTCAAATAACCCGAATGTTTTTGTCAAATCCCGCCAAATCTTTCCTCGCCGTTTTTCTGATAATAATGGCGGCGACCGGGTGCGGATGGTTGAATCCCGCTGAAAATACAGCCGCTCCGGCCATCCCGGGACCCAATAGCCGGTTCCCTTTCAAAACAAAGGAGCCCGAGAATTTTCAATGCGAGATAGTCCAGACGGCGGGCGGATCAGCCCGGCGAACGCGGCTTGCGCGGAAAGCAAACTGGCTGAGGATAGACTTTGACTTTGGCGAAAAGCATCAACGGTCCGTTCTGCGTATCGATAAGGAATATTTGATAGACAACGAACGTCGGGTGTATGCCGAAAAGGTTCCGCTCGCCGGTAACATCGTCGAGCCCCAGTATAGCGACCTGACGCATGAGCTGCTTTTCGCTAACGCAGCCCGCTCCAAATTCGAAGAGATCGGGCGGGAAGGCGGTTTGATCAAATACCGCATGATCGCAGACGAAAACGACGCGAGTGAAAGCATTTTGTATTACGACCCGTCGATCGGCCTGCCCGTCAGGCATGAGTTTTTTTCGATAAGCGGCGAAGAAAGATCGCTCGAATTTTCGGTCGACGTGTCGGGTTTTGCGACCGGGATCGACGACGGCTTGTTCGCTGTCCCAGCCGGATTTCGCAAAATCTCGTTGGCCGATTTCAATTAGATAAAAATGAGTGAGATCAACGAAATAACGCCGGAACAGCGTAAAATTGCCGAAGACACGCTGCACAACCTTCCATTTGCGCGGCTGATGGGAATGCGGCTTATGGACATTCGTCCAAACGAAGCGGTTATCAAGATCGAGATGCGCGACGATCTTCGCCAGCCGGCCGGTGTGCTGCACGGCGGGGTGACAGCTACGCTGATCGACACGGCGATGGCGTTTGCCGTCATCACGCGGCTCGCACCTGAAGAACGAGCGTCCACCGTCGACCTGACCGTCCATTATCTGCGGCCGCATTTCGAAGGCACATTCACATGTACGGCAAAGATTGTCCGTGCCGGCAAACGTATTTTCACGGCGTCGGCCGACGTTGTGAATGAAGAAGGCAAACAGATCGCGACGGCCATCTCGACATATACAAAGCTCTAAAATTGCGGAGCACCACGGTTTGCAGACGACGCCGGTTATGACACCGATCAAAAAATTTGCACGATTTGTAAGCCCGTATCGCTGGCGAATAGCAGGCGGCATCTTTTGCATTCTTGTGTCGCTTTGTTTTGGCCTGCTCATACCTTACCTGGTCGGCGTCGCCGTCGACGATCTCGGAGCCGCGATCACGTGGCAAAAGGCCGTCTACTATCCGCTCGTCATTCTTGGCGTCAATTTAATGAGCGGCATTTTTCTTTTCCTGCAGCGTCGCATTCTGATCAACACATCACGCGATATCGAATACGACATGCGCGAGGCGTTCTATGAAAGCGTCGTCAACCAGCCCGGGTCGTTCTTTTACGAAACCCGCGTGGGTGACCTGATGGCCCGGGCGACGAACGACCTTTCGGCTATTCGACAGATCGTCGGCCCGATGATCCTTTACAGTTTCCAGGCGATCTTTGCACTCTGCATCGTACTGCCGATCCTGCTAAACATCTCGGTCAAGCTCACGCTGCTGCTGCTTATCCCGATGCCGCTGGTTTCCTTGACCGTCAAATTCCTCGGCAACCAGATCCACAAACGCTTCGACAAGATTCAGGAATTCTTCTCCTCGATAACCGCACGCACGCAGGAGAATCTGTCGGGCGTCCGTGTGGTTCGTGCCTACGCACAGGAAGAATCGGAGATCGAAGAGTTTCAAAAGCTCAATCGTGAATACGCCGCGCAAAACGTTCGCCTCGTAAAATTTGCCGCCGCGATGCGTCCGCTGCTGTATTTCTTTATCGGGCTCGGCTTTGTGATCATCGTCGCCGTCGGCGTGCCGATGGCCGTAAATGGCGAGATCACGGCCGGCAATTTCGCATCGTTCATTCTCTATCTCCAGCGGATGATATGGTATCTGATCGCGCTCGGCTACGTGGTGAATCTTTATCAACGCGGCACGGCCTCATTAAAACGCTTCAACGCCATCCTCGAAACCGAGCCGACGATAAAAGACGCTGCCGAAACCCGCGAGCAGCCGCCGATAAAAGGGGGCATCGAGTTTCGCGACTTGAATTTTGCATATTCGGTTTTAGCCACAGTGAACACAGAGGGCGCAGAGATTAAAGAAAGAAGCTCTTCCCCCTCTGTGAACTCTGTGTCCTCTGTGGCAAATCCGAATCCGCGTCTTGTCTTACGCAACATCGACCTCAAGATCCGGCCCGGCCAAACCGTCGCCTTTGTCGGCCGAACGGGCAGCGGCAAATCGACGCTGATGAGCCTGATCCCGCGCCTGATGGAAGCGCCCGACAGCAGTATCCTGATTGACGATGTTCCCGTTAAGCAATATCCGATTGAACAACTAAGACGCTCGATCGGCTTCGTCCCGCAGGAGACGTTTCTATTCAGCAACACGCTGGCCGCAAATATCGCATTCGGCGTGGACAGGCCGATCACCACCCCGTCCACCGCTCAAAAAACGGGCGGCGTCCACCCCTCCTTAAACGAGGAGGGGAGCAAAGCGCAAAACTCCCCTCCTGTCTTAGGAGGGGTGGCACCCGCCGCGGGTGACGGGGTGGTGACCGACTCGGCTAATGGACAACACGGCCTACCGGCAATCTCCGTCGAAAACGCCGCCGCAATCGCCGGCCTTGCCGACGACGTCGAAGCGTTCCCAGGCAAGTATGAACAGCTTGTCGGCGAACGCGGCATCACTCTCTCGGGCGGGCAAAAACAGCGCACCGCGATTGCGCGAGCAGTAATGCGCGATCCGCGCATCCTCATCCTCGACGATTCGCTCTCCGCCGTCGATACTTACACCGAGGAAAAGATCCTCCACAACCTAAAAGACGTACGCTCGGGCCGCACAACACTCATCGTCTCGCACCGCGTCTCCACCATCCGCGATGCCGACCTGATCTGCGTCCTCGACCACGGCCGCATTATCGAACGCGGCACTCACGACGAACTCCTCGCCCTCGACGGCGAATACGCCGACCTCTACCAACGCCAACTACTAGAAGAAGAACTCGAAGCGGAAGAGTAAACGCATCAGCGCCAGAAAATGCGAGCCGCATCAGCCAGATCGCGTCGACATCCGCATCGAAACCCTCGAACCCGCATCAACAACCATTGGAGGTGCGATTAGTCGATATGGAATGACTCGCACGCTGGAGAAATTCCGTCCGGTCGATGCTGCTAAAATTGATTAGGTTAACGGTCACGGTTGACGCATGGATTGGGCAAGCTGCTCTAATTTTTCCGCGATCTTGTCCGAGTTTTTGGGATCGCCGTGGAGTTCCGCGAAAGGGCCCGCGATCGGGTCCGGATCGATCCGAAGAAAATAGGTCCCGTCATCAAGTCTGTCCACCATCGTCCTGATCCCTTCCAGCGTTAGGCAAGAATCAATTCGCAGGCGGTAATTTCTGTGGCTCTGCATACCCCAAGTCTCTCACGCCAGCCACACATTCCATACCTGCCGCGCTCGCTTGGGGTGCTCGGGATGATCCCGGGCCGGGAGGTATTCGTGGAAGGCGAAGACGAACACACCCACGGTCCCAGCCTGGGACAGTTGCGGGACACTCCTTCGCAACCCTAAGTACCTTATTTTCAAAGATCTACGTCCGTCTCGAAGCGTTTGTCCCACTGTCCCATGTGTTTTATGCAAGAAAATACTTGCAGTCTGCAAAACACAAGCGCTATATTAAATGTAACGAATGTTTCTGTCAATACAAATGTTGGCAGAATTAAAGAGGCGAACTATGGAAGCGGTAACGGACGATCTATATACGGAAATCGAAATTAGACCGGCAAACGAATGGATGCGGGAAGGGAAGGCCCAGCCGATGCCTAAGCCGTTGTTCGGCGATCTTTGGCTTGAGGGTGAATTGGCTGTGCTTTTCGGCGACACGGGGTCGGGCAAAAGCGTTCTGGCGGCGGCGATTGCGGAATCGCTCGCTCGCGGCCCCTCGATCGGGCCGTTCGAAAATACGGCGCGTCCGCAAAGGGTGTTATACGTCGACCTCGATCTTTCGTCAAAGCAGTTCGAGATGCGATACACGGACGATCACGAACCGCGGCTGGGAGAATTTTCGCGACGGCCCTATCGTTTTTCGGAACGCTTTCGGCGGATCGAGCTAAAACCCGAAATGCTGCCGCAATCGAAAGACGGCGAATTCGAGATCGACCTGCGACGCATGCTTAGGGCGCTAATCGAACGGGCAGGTGCAAATGTTTTGATAATCGACAGCCTGTCGCACTTAAAACGAACGGCGGATGAGACGCGTGGATGGGTTTCGGTGTTGAAGGAACTGAAGCGGTTGAAGCAAGAGACCGGCATCTCGATCCTTGTGCTTGCGGGTACGCTGAAACGGTCGTTTTGGCGGACGCTTGTTGCGGGCGATGTGCAGGGTTCACGAGCGGTCGCAAACTTTGCCGACAACATCTTTGCTATCGGCCGCTGTCGGCGTGAAGGTGACCAGCGTTATATAAAGCACGTCAGACCACGAAGCAGCGAGCTCGTCTTTGGCACAGACAATTTTCCCGTCTTCAGGATCGCGAAAACAGGCGGAAACTTTTTGACCTTCGAATTTTTGGAGGTTGCTTCGGAAGCCGATCTTATTCAGGTCGGCTCAAAGCCGGAACCAGATAAGTCTCTGATAGAAACCGTGAAGCATTTGAGTAGTCTGGGCATGAGCATTCGGCAGGTGGCCGCGGAACTCGACATTTCGAAGTCGGCCGTTCACCGTTACCTGCATACTCCACTTTCCGCGGACGATGATGACGACGAGGAGTACGAGGACGAAGAAGAAGCCGAAGAATACGACCCAACGACCGCGTGGGACTATTTCCCCGGCCGTGAAGAGTTCGACGCCGTCAAAAGCGACCCGCGTTTTGAAGGAATCTTCGACCGCGAAGATGCGGAAGCCCATGCGTTGCGACGCG
>JABFSB010000122.1 GCA_013140875.1 Acidobacteriota bacterium | reverse complement strand
TGTATATATTGTCCGCCGTGATCGGCATACCGTCGTAGTTTAGGACGGAGACGAGCTTTGCGGGGTCGATGCCGAGTTCGATCATCATCAGGCTGCGGAATTGGGCGTCGCGGTTTTGTTCGATGACGAAGATTTGTTTGTGAGACTCGACGAAATCGCGAAATGCTTTGCCAAAGGGGAACGCACGCGGACGCATGGCGTCGAGGTGGATTCCTTGTTCGCCGAGGAATTCCAACGCTTCTTCGGCGGCGTAGGTTGAAGTGCCGAAGTAGATGACGCCATCTTGATCGTGGTTCGTTGATCGTTGATCGTTGGTCGAGGACACACTCCCTACTGGTCGTGTTTCCGCCTTTCCTGCCTCCGCGTCTCCGCGTCTCTGCGATGAATAAAACTCTGGTTGCGGGACGAGTTCCGTCGCCGTTTCCCATTTCTTCGCGAGGCGATCGACGTTGCGGCGGTAAGCTTCGCCGTCTTCGGTATATACGCCGTATTCGTCGCGTGACGAACCGCGCGTGACGAAAGCTCCTCGCGTCGGGCTCGTGCCGGCGATGGTGCGGTATGGAATGCCGTCATTGTCGATGTCGAGATAGCGGCCCCACTTGCCGTTGAATTGTTCGAGGAATGAGCCTGCGTGTTCGGCTTCGGCATCCGGCTGAACTTCGATGTCGTGACCGGTTCCGTTGCCGTTCGTGATCGCTTTGTAGATATTATCCAACTGGGCAGCGGTCAGGACCTTGCCGCGGTCGTACTGCCGTGAATCATCCCACACCAGTGGCTCGGTGATGTGGTCATTCATGCCGAGGTCGAGGTCGGTCATTACGATGACGGGCGTTTGGAGGCGTTCGGCAAGGTCGAAGGCATCGACGGTCATCTCGAAACATTCTTTCGGGCTTGCCGGAAATAGCAGCGGATGTTTCGTATCGCCATGCGAAGCGTACGCGGCCAACAAAATGTCGGATTGCTGCGTTCGCGTCGGCATACCGGTCGAGGGGCCGGTACGTTGGACGTCGATGAGAACGGTCGGCACTTCGGCAAAATAGCCGAGGCCGAGAAATTCGTTCATCAGCGAAACGCCCGGGCCGCTGGTCGCGGTGAACGCCCGTGCGCCGTTCCAGCACGCGCCCATGACCATGCCGATGGCCGCGAGTTCGTCTTCCGCCTGCACGATCGCGTAATTATTTTTGCCGGTTTCAGAATCGACGCGATACTTGGCGGCATATTTCGCAAATGCATCGACGACCGAAGTCGAAGGCGTGATCGGGTACCACGCGGCAACGGTTGCTCCGGCATAGATCGCGCCGAGAGCACAGGCGGAATTGCCGCCGTAAAGTATCTTGTCGCCCAGCAGATCGCGGCGCGTCACGCGAAGCGGCAGTGGAAATTCGAAATTCTGCTTGACGTAATCGACCCCGATGTTGAGCGCCCTGATGTTCGGCTCGATCAGCTTTTCCTTGCCCTTGAACTGTTCGCCGACGAGCCCTTCAAACACCGAAAATTCGATGTCGAATAACGTGGCGAGAGCTCCGATATAGACGATGTTCTTGAACAGCTGTCGCTGACGCGCGTCGCTGTACTGCGCGTTGCAAAGCTCGGTCATCGGGATACCGAGATGCGTGATGTCGGTGCGATCATATCCGGGCGGCAAGGGCTTTGTGCTGTCGTAAACGAAGTAACCGCCGCCCGCCACGTCCGAGTAATCCTTTTTCATCGACTGCGGATTGACCGCGACCATCAGATCGACGCCTTCGCGGCGGCCGAGATGGCCCTTTTCCGAAACGCGCACCTCATACCAGGTTGGCAGACCCTGAATATTCGACGGGAAAATATTCTTTGGCGTGACCGGCACGCCCATGCGAAACACTGCCTTAGTAAATAAAGCATTCGCCGACGCCGAGCCGGTTCCGTTTACATTCGCAAAGCGAACTACAAAGTCGTTTATCTTGGTATTGGACATTGATTGCAAGTCGTAGTAAACAAACTAAGATAACATTATATGACAAAGAGAAATAAAATCGGCAGTGGAAAAGCACTGGCACCGAAGCACCGTGACGAGTTGCTAAATGCGCTGAAGGCGCGTTTTGAGAAAAACATGGATCGACATAGAGGGCTGAAGTGGGAAACGGTGAGTGAAAAGCTGGAAGGAAATCCCGAAAAGCTGTGGTCGCTGAGCGAAATGGAACGCACCGGCGGCGAGCCGGACGTGGTCGCGTTCGATAAAAAAGCCGGCGAGGTTATTTTTTATGATTGTGCGCCCGAAAGCCCCAAAGGCCGCCGAAGCCTGTGCTACGACCGAGCAGCATGGGAATCGAGAAAGGAAAATAAACCGGCAAGCGATGCCGTTGGCATGGCGGGCGAAATGGGCATCGAGATCTTAACGGAAGTGCAGTATCGAGAACTGCAAAATCTTGGCGAATTCGACCTGAAAACGTCAAGCTGGGTGCGGACGCCCGATGATGTCCGCAAACTGGGCGGAGCTATCTTTTGCGATCGCAGGTACGATACCGTTTGGACTTATCACAACGGTGCGGAATCTTATTACGGGGCAAGAGGGTTTCGTGGGATTTTGAGGATTTGATCTTGCGTCGGAGCTCAAGGACGGTGATGATCAGTCTACAATTTTCGCCCGGCACCTTCTTTGTGACCTTTGTGTCTTCCCTCCGTGCCCTCTGTGTTTAGGATCTTTTTAACACAAAGAGCGCAAAGTTGAAGACACAAAGCTCACAAAGAAATCCCGATTGTCTATCTATTCCTGACTTCGCAGGATCCTTTCCATCTTTTTGCCTTTTGCCAGCTCGTCGATCAATTTGTCGAGGTAGCGGATCTTTTGCATCAGCGGGTCTTCGATGTTTTCGACGCGGATGCCGCAGACGGTGCCGGTGATGAGGGAGGCGTTGGCATTCCACTTCGGGGCCTTTTCGTAAAAGTCCCTCATACTCGTCCGCTTCTCGATCTGTTTCGCGAGACCGGCCTTCGTGTATCCCGTCAGCCAGCGAATAACCTCGTCAACCTCTTCCCTAGTCCGCCCCTTCTTCTCCGCCTTCGCCACATAATGCGGATAAACCCCCGCAAAACTCATCGCGAATACTCTGTCGTTTGTCATAAACTCGCCTTCGTGAGGGACTTTATGTGCTTTCGGATGCGCTTTGTACCGCTTCGCATCGATTTTCACAACTCAGGCAATTTTTTTCCAGCGTTTGAAAGCGTCAACATCCTGACGCGATAAATTGAACCATTCTCCTTTAGAACGTTTGTCGGCAAATCGGCGATGCCAGTACGCTTCCACGCCAGTTGGATCATCGGTTTCAATCCAATGGACGGTTTTC
The DNA here is from genome assembly GCA_013140875.1 of Acidobacteriota bacterium. Taxonomy (GTDB): domain Bacteria; phylum Acidobacteriota; class Blastocatellia; order Pyrinomonadales; family Pyrinomonadaceae; genus OLB17. The sequence continues at coordinate 2,130 of JABFSB010000122.1, read as the reverse complement.
TGAAGATTTGGAATGATCAATCCAATCTCTCGTTCACGTCGTTCAACTGATACTGTGTGGCCAATCTTGTATGACTTGCCAGACTTCATTAAATAGACATAGCCTGTCGCACTCGTTTGTTCAATTGCAGCCTTTCTTACTGCTGGATGGTTACTAGATAAATATGGTTGGCATATTAACGCTACGTCGGCGAGATATGTTCTATCAGAGCAATACGCAAGAAACGATTTGATGAAGGTTCTCATGCCTCCTCTGCTTCGAACTACGTTTGTTGAAGGAAAGCTTGAATCATTTAGCCTCCTCAATGTTAGTTCGCCAAATACAGGCATACGACCAATTTCGCGAACGAACTGGGCATATTTACCAAAAACTTCGTCGTCCGAAGAACGGGCATTAAACTCATTCGCTTCAAGACCTGCGTCTTTTAGGGCATCACTCCATCGTAGCCAAATATGTGGATACCAGTCTGATTTTTGTATTCCGCTGCTTCTAGTAAATACTTGGAAGCCGGGAGCTTTGCCGCCGTTCTCTATGGCAATCATCTTTATCTTATCTAGAATGAATTTTTTATCCATCATTCAAAAGTTTCACGACATAGAATTAAGCCGCTCCGTTTCTTTGGATCTGCACAAAATTACCGTACTTAACCTCGCCCGCTTTAGTGACGTTGTACCAGAATTTTTGCATGTCCCAGGCGGCGGTGGGGCAGCGTTCGGCGCTACCGCAAACGATCTTTCCATTAACCCGGCTTCCGTTTCTGATGGGCGACAGCGTAGATCGTTAAGTGCGTGTCAGTATTCCGGTAAATGACCGAGTATGGGAAGCGGTTGCAAAGGCATCGTCGGGTGCGATAAGAACTTCGCGGCCAAGAATTCGGGAACTTGATGATACGGTCGATAGTCGCAAAGACTTCCTCCGAAAAATCATCACCGAGACCTTCTTCCCGCACATTGTAATAGTCGGCCGCCGCCTCGAATTCGCTCTCAGCCTCCGGGTGAATCGACTGAATCATTTGCGGTAACGTTTGCGCATCCGCTCGCGAACTTCTTCCATCGGTATGAGTTTGACCTTGCCGGATTCGACCTCGTCGATGCGTCGTTCGACTTCCGCACTCCAAGCATCGTCGACCTCCGATTGCGGCGGTGAAATGCTTTGGAGAAGGTGATCAATAAGCTCCAGCTTCATATCGATCGGAAGTGAGTCGACCACGTCCATTATTTCCATTGTTTGAACTGTCATGATTTTCTCTTCGACGATTATAACTTAACGAAGTCGCCGCCCGCTTGCGCAGGCGGTTCTGACTGGCAGCCGTACTTGACCTCACCGGCTTTGGTTACGTTGTACCAAAAGGCCTGCATGTCCCAGGCGGCGGTGGGGCAGCGTTCGGCGCAGAGGCCGCAGTGGAGGCAGACGTCTTCGTCCTTGACCATGACGCGGGCGGTTTGAGGCAGGGCTTCAGAGACGTAGAGGTCCTGAGTGAGATTTAGGGCCGGAACCTTCGTTCTGCGTCTGAGATCGGGCTCGTCGCCGTTGGCTGTGAACGTGATGCAGCTCGTCGGACATATATCGACGCAGGCGTCGCATTCGATGCATTTCGGCGCGGCGAAAACGGTCTGCACGTCACAGTTAAGGCAGCGTTCGGCCTCTTTGTAACCCGCGAGCGGGTCGAAGCCGAGTTCGACTTCCTGCTTGCGGTCTTTTAGCGTGATCGATTTGTCGGTCTGCGGAACGATATAGCGCTCGTCCTTGGCGACCTCGCTGTCGTAGGCCCATTCGTGGATGCCCATTTTTTGAGAGACGAGATTGACGTAGGGCGAGAGGCGTTCGGTAACGAGATCCTTGCCGCTGCACAAAAGGTCGATCGAGACCGCTGCCTGATGGCCGTGAGCGACGGCGGTGATCACGTTTTCGGGGCCGAACGCAGCATCGCCGCCGAAAAAGATTTTTGGATGCGTGGATTGGAAAGTGGTTTTGTCGACCACAGGCATTTCCCATTTGTCGAATTCGACGCCGATTTCGCGTTCGATCCACGGGAAGGAATTTTCTTGTCCGACCGCGATCAGGACATCATCCGCCGGGAAAAATACATCCGGTTCGCCTGTAGGAACGAGGCTGCGTTCGGCCCCGAAA
>JABFSB010000417.1 GCA_013140875.1 Acidobacteriota bacterium | reverse complement strand
CCGGCGTGGCCTTCAGCGGGACCGTCGAAATGGTCCTTCTGCCGTCGATCGAAACCACAGAATATTCCGAAGATCGTCTACTGGATTTGCTCAACCGAACCCGCGCCGCCGTTGCCGAAGAGCTGCGGAAGCCCGCACGTTAGCAAGGGCGTAATGCGCAATGTTGGATGTTACGCCCTTGCTAACGCGCGGGCTTCCGCAATAGATTTCGATCAAACCGGCTTCTTCACAGGGGTAGGCGTAGGCGTTGCTTCCGCCGGTTCATCATCAAGTATCTTCACATCCGTCCTGCCGACGCGATAATCTTTATAACGCACTCTGATCCGCATCTTAACGGCTTGTCCGTTGCCGAAAACCAATTCATCGTCGGATGTCGAGAACGAAGGGAACCAATACTTACCGTCGACATTCTCGCGGAAAGTCTCGATGGTGGCGAACCGCTGTTTGGCTTCGGGGACCGCCTTGCCTTTGGATTTGACGATCATCAAATCTTCGTCATCCACCCAAATGCGGCCCTGAAAATACTTGCCTTCATTTTTTTTCGGATCGGGCATTATCTTCGGGGCGACGTCGAATACATAAAGGTTCAATTCGTCGATCTTCTCTTTACCGAGGTAGGTAATTTTATATTGGTCGGCGACCTTTGGCTCGATCGCAAACGGATCGATGCCGCCCAGGTTTTCTATATCTTCCGCCGTAATTTCCAATCCTTGTACCGTCGAGATCGGGGCAAAGAGGACCTTCTCAAAACGCTCGCCGGCGTCGCTGAAGGTCAAATAAGAATCGCGCCTAAAGGTGCCCGTCACCTGCCCGCCCATACCGATCGTCGACATCGACGCATATCTATTAAACGCATAAACGTTCAACGCCTGCCGGAACAATGCCTCATTCTGCGTGAACTTCTTTACGATCCGGTCGATCTCCGCCTGCGGAAGGTCCTGTTTTACGACGCTGACGGGTGTCTGCGCAACGATCGCCGAGACCAGGAAAACTGAAATAAACGCTGCAATAACTGATCTTTTCATGTCGTTATAAGGTGCCGCTGCAATGCTAATAGATGCGTCGATCGGACGAAAAGTTTGCACATATCCAATGCCAAAACCAACAAAGGCACGAATCGGCATTTAACCAAATCCGTGCCCTTGTAAAGATAGTGGTCGAAAGCTAGTCCACAAAATCGATCTGAACCGGATGCGGGATAATTCCCTGCCTATGGCCTTCGTCCAGCAAGGCCCTCACAGCCTCGCGGCCGCGATCGCCGTAATCCAACGTTAGATCATTGACCCACATCGCCACAAAACGGTCGGCCAATTCGGGCGGCATGTCGCGGGCGAATTGCATTGCGTAGGCAAGTGCGTCCTCGCGATTCTCCATCGAATAAACAATGCTTTCGTGCAAATGATGTGAAACCTGCTTCATCATTTCCGGCCCGAGGTCGCGGCGAATCGCGTTGCCGCCCATCGGCAGCGGCAGCCCGGTTTTTTCAAACCACCATTCGCCCAGATCGAGAACCTTGTCCAGACCGACCTGCTTATAGAAAAGCTGGCCTTCGTGAATCAGCAATCCCGCATCCACATCGCCTTTTTTAACTGCATCGATGATCTCATCGAACGGCACGATCGTGTATTCAAAATCCTTGTTATAGATTCGCAGTGCAAGAAACGCGCTGGTCAATTCGCCCGGGATGGCGATCTTCATTCCGCCGATCTCTTCGGGTTTGCGCGGTTCACGCGAAACCAGGATCGGGCCGTACTTATCGCCGATGCTGGCGCCGTGCGGCAAGAGCGCATACTTATCCGAAATGTACGCGTAAGCGTGGAACGAAACGGCCGTTACGTCAAAGACGCCGTTTTTCGCGTCCTCGTTCAGCGTTTGAATGTCCTTGAGCGTGTGCTCGAACTTTAGTCCGTCCGTTTCCAGCTTGTTCGTCGCCAAGCCGTAAAACATAAATGCGTCGTCCGAATCAGGCGAATGGGCGACGGTGATGGTTCTCATTTGGGGTTTTGCTCCGAAATTAGTCGACATAAAAAGGTCAGAACTGCGAGTAGTGAACCGCGGTGTCGTAGAGTAATTCTATCTTACCGTTTTCGGCGTGTTTCGCAAAAAGGATTTTCAGTTCCTTTTTCATCTGTGGAAAACTCGGGTCGGACTCAGAAGGCATATAGGATGACGACGCAACGCGGCCGAGCAATCCCTCCAGATCGAGCACCTGTGAGTTCGAAAAAACGGACGTCCGATAGTCTTTTTGAAAAAAGGCCTTGAGCGATTCTTCGCTCACATTCTCGTGCCTGACCTTGGTGTAATCGTTGGCAAACTTCAACAAAAATCGTTCGTAATCGCTCAGGAAAGGTGTCGTGTCCAACTGCCGCTCATTCCAGATCAGCGCAACATAGCCGCCCGGTTTCAATATTCTTTTAAATTCCGCGTGCGTCGTCTTCGGCTCAAACCAATGAAACGCCTGGGCGGCTGTAACGAAATCAACCGAACCGTCCATCAAGCCGGTATGTTCAGCCGTCCCGTCAACACTGTGAAAATCAGGATACGCTGCCAGGGACTTTTCCGCCGCCGCCCGCATCGGCCCGTTCGGCTCAACGCCGTAAACCGTGTTCCCGTTTTCCAAAAAAATCCGCGCTGAAATACCGGTCCCCGATCCGATATCCGCGATCACCGAATCAGGTTTTAGGTCCATCTCACGCCGAAACAAATCAAGCACTTCCGGCGGATAACTCGGCCGATACTTCACATAGTTTTCGACCCTGTCCGAAAACCTTTGCACCGAACTTACGTTTTCAGTTTTCACCTTTCACTTTTCACTTTTCAGTTTGTAGGAAGCGGGTCTCTTCAAACATTGCATTAGTTATCGAAAAGAGATTGGCCCGATCAATCACCTGCCACAAGAAACGTCAGCTTCCACACGCCGCGAATCTTTTCGAAACCGGCCCGGTAATCTATCGAGCTTCGTGCGTACTTTGCCTTCACAAAGCCTGACTTGCCGCCCAAGGTCTCGACCTTCCTCCAGTCGAATTCCCAATCGTCCTCGCCGGGCCCGGTTTTTATCGTGGTCGATTCGTCGTTGTTTGGCTTTACGACGTTGTATGACAGCGTACTCACGATCTTTGCATCCGCCGAGGGACGTTCGCGCAGGTTTACATCGCTTCCAAAGACGGCGATATACTCAAATCCATCGATATCTTCCGGCCACGAGCTGAACAAGTACGGCGCAGTGAACGACGAATATTTATTCTTGCCTTGCCCGTCGAACGCTCCGCCATTTTTAATGACCGCCAGGAATTCTTCCCAAAATTTCGAATCTTTGGCATTTATCTTCCAGATCTTCTTAAAGTTGGCCAACCCGTCGTCCCCGCCAAATCCTAGTTTTATTTGAGGATCGATTATGCCAAGTATGTACCTCGCATCGTGCCGTTCGGCCGCCGCGATCAACTTCGTCCGAAACGCCAAAAACGAAGCGTCCTTGGCCGCCTCATCAACGGGTTTAACGTATCTTTCCTGCCCAATCGCGATCGACGAGCAGAGGCATACCAGAATCAGAAATAGAGAAATCTTCATATCCAAACAAATCAGTCTTCGTGTCTTCACCTTCGTGCTCTTTGTGTTAGAGATCGGCTAAACACAAAGTCCACGAATGTGAAGACACAAAGTTCACAAAGTTTTTAATCGTCCGTCACCTCGTCACCCGTCCATTGGGTCTTTTTCGAATGAGGAATGTCGAACTGGTCCAAAATGCGATAACACAGGTGTTCGACAAGGTCATCGATACTTTTAGGACGGTGATAGAAGCCCGGACTTGCGGGCAAAATTCGCGCACCGGCGTGGGTGAGACGCAGCATATTTTCTAAATGTATGGAGTTATAAGGCGTTTCACGCGGAACGAGCACCAGTTTTCGGCCTTCTTTCAACGTCACATCCGCGGCGCGATGGATAAGGTTCGTGCCCGCACCCGATGCGATCGCACCGATCGTACCCATCGAACACGGCACGATCAGCATTCCCGCCTGCTTATACGACCCGGAAGAAGGCTTTGCCGCAAAGTTATCCAGCCGCCAAAAACGAATAAATTTAGAATCGTCCGGAAGTCCCAGCCAGGCATTGATCTTGCCCGCGTCAGCATCCTTCAGGTTGGCACCCGCCTCGACCTGAGCGACCGTCGCCGCCGTCGGCGACATTATCAAATTCACAGTCTCGACAACGCCGCTTGCCGCTAACAATTGCAGCGTCCGTTGAGCATAAACCGTACCCGAAGCACCCGTGATCGCAAAAGTTAGTTCCATATCAGATGCCGAAATAGTATCGCGTTCGCGATCAATGCGGAAGCCCGCGCGTAAGCAAGGGCGTAATGCTCAACGCGACAAACCTCTTCATTCTTCCATTCGCGAAGATTAGCGTTATTCGCGGGCAAAAACTCTTTTCGCGTCCTTTCGCGGTCGGAAGCCCGCGCGTAAGCAAGGGGCGTAATCCGGACGTTGAATTACGCCCTTGCTCAAGCGCGGGGGCTTCCGCACGCTAATCTGCTACTCTTATCCCTTCACATGAACACCGACGAACTCCAAAAGATACTTGCGAAAGTAAAGAGCGGCGAGCTTTCAGAACCCGCCGCCGCCGAAGCGATCAAGAATCTCTCCTACGAAGACATCGGCTACGCCCGCATCGATCATGGCCGAGCCGAACGACAGGGCTTTCCCGAAGTCATCTTCGGCCAGGGCAAAACGCCCGATCAGATCTGCGGAATTTTTGAGAAGCTGATTGAACGATCGCCCAACGTTTTGATCACACGCACGACCGCTGAAGTCTTCGGCCAAATTCGCAACATTTTTACCGACGCCGAATGGCACGAGTCCGCCAAAATGATCCGCGTCATTCGCGACACTACAGACCTCGGCATGGGCGAAATTTCCATCTGCACCGCCGGCACCAGCGACATCCCGGTCGCCGAGGAAGCGGCATTAACCTGCGAAGCCATGGGCAACCGCGTCCAACGAATCTGGGACGCCGGCGTCGCCGGAATTCACAGAATATTGGGCGAACGCCACCGCCTCCAAAACTCCCGCGTAGTCATCGTCGCCGCCGGCATGGAAGGCGCCCTGCCCAGCGTAGTAGGCGGCCTCGTCGCCGTCCCCGTCATCGCGCTCCCCACATCGATCGGCTACGGCGCATCCTTCAACGGCCTTGCCGCCCTCCTGGGAATGCTAAACTCCTGCGCCTCAAACGTAACCGTAGTAAACATCGACAACGGCTTCGGCGCCGGCTTTGCGGCAAGTTTGATCAACAGGAAGCCTTGATAGCCTTGCGTAAGTAAGGGCTCAACGCGGCAAAAGCGATCAATCGGTTCACGAAATACTCTAAAACATCAAGCAAAAGATGCTAACCTATTCGCGGCCCAAAAGCGGGTTTGAAATTCATGTTAAACACGTTCGCGACAATTCTAGTTGTAGTCATGCTTC
>JABFSB010000231.1 GCA_013140875.1 Acidobacteriota bacterium | reverse complement strand
GCCGAACGCACGCAGTTTGCAGGTCCAGTTTGAAAAAGAAGTCGGCCGTGCAAAACGTGCCGGAAACTCGATGCAGCTTCTGATGCTCGATTTGGACGGCTTTAAGGCGGTGAACGATACCTTCGGTCACAAGATGGGCGATTCGATGCTGAAGGACGTCGGCCGGTTGATAAAGGCCGAGCTTCGCGACTACGATTTTCTTGCCCGTTATGGCGGCGACGAGTTCGTTGCGATTGTGCCTGAGACCGATAATTCGGACGTGATCGAGCTTTGCTCAAGGATCGAAACGGCGGTCGAATCCTATGCCCTGACCTTTAACGGTTCGGTCCTGCCGGTCGGCGTAAGCGTCGGTTCGGCGTCGTATCCGACACAGGGAGAGAGCTTTGAGGACCTTTTGATCGCGGCCGACAAGGCAATGTACCGCACGAAAGCTTTTCACAAACAGCGGCTTGTCCGGCTGGAGGAAACAGGTCATATCTGGAACGCGGAAAAATTGGAAGGGAACAACGTCCAGCGGGTTGACGATCAGGCTGTTTCCGCCGTGGTCGAAATGCCGATGGATACCGGACTGGTCGTTGAACTGGACGAAAGCCACATTCTTACCGTCAACACGATAAATTAAGAATCAAAAAGCCTGCGAAAAGCGAAAGTGTATCTGGCTTTGGCCCAGCCGATACGTGGCGTTGGGTGCGGTTCCCTGCGGTATCAGGAAACTCGGCGGGTTAAGGAGATATCCGTAATCGACGCCGAACTCGCCGCCCACCGGCGTTTTGAGCCGAAGGCCGAGCCCGACCGTGTGCGACCAAAGCGAGCGCAGGTTCTGGCGAAAGACATCGTTTGCCGGAACATTGGGCGGATTGAAAATGTCTCCCACTCGCCGAAAAACATTGCCGCCGTCATAGAACGGCACTGCACGAATATTGGCGGTCAAAGGGATGCGCGCCTCTAGGTTGACCACGGCCAACGCGTTTCCGCCGAACGGGATCGTGAACGGATCGAGAAAGATCTGATCGCCGTTACTATTGCGGAACGTTCCGGTCGGGACGACCGCGACCCGCGGCCCGGCCGACTCGAAATCAAAACCGCGAAGCGTGTTCGAGCCGCCGGCAAAAAACCGCTCGCTGATCGGCAGAATTCCTTCGAGCTCGGGGTTACTCGGAAACCTGTTGCCCGACGAATATACCTGTGCCAGCCCCAGGATCGCCCGGGCGGCAAAGGTCGTGTTGTTCCTAAAAATGCGCGGCGTGTAATAATAATTGTACGACGCCTGAAACTTATTGAAGCCGATATTGGCTCCTAACGCGGGCACCGACGTGTTGAACTCGGCGGTCAGATAACTGCCCCGCGTCGGATCGCTCGCGCTGTAACGGCACGGTTCGCCCGGCCCGCCGCGGGCGATGATGTCGAGAATCGTGTATTTGATATTGCAATTCTCGCGCGTGTCCCTGACAAACGTGGCCCCAAGGCCCGAGATCCGAATGCGGGAATCGGGTATCAGAAGGTCCTTGATCAAAAGGCTCTGGATGTTATAAATACGAACGTCTTCAAAGCGGTAACGGACGAACAGGATGCTCCGGTTCTTTCGACTGATGGTCCGGTTTGTCTCGGCCGTCAAAGTAAGGCGGTTCAGTGTCGGGCTGCCTACATTGTTACCGAATTCATCGATCGGATTGCCGTTATTGTCGAGCCGCTGCACGATCCCGAACGTGCCTTTATCGAACGCCGAACGGAAAAAGCGGGTCACGGTCGAGTCGCGCTGATATTGGGCGGTCAGCGTCAGCGGTGCAAAGCGCCCGGTGCCGTCACGGAAAAATCTCGGATTCAGGAAGTCGATCTGAGCAAGCTGTTGACGCTGGCTTAGACGCACGCGGGCTCCGCCCTGCCACAACCGCCCCATCAAATTCATGTGACGTATGTCGACAAACCCGCTGGCTCCAAGATCGGTTGAAAAACCGCCGCCGTAAGACAGTATTCGCGGGGCCTGTTCCTCGACATTGACGATCAGATCGGTTACGCGGCCGTCCGCGTTCTCACTCGACGGCTGTTCCTTGATCTCGACACGCGAAAAAGCGTCGCTTGAGTAAAGATTCTGTTCACTGGTATAGATATCGCTCGATCGAAGCATCTGATTCGCCTTAAGGGTCAAAGCCCGTTCGATCGCCGACGTTTTGGTCTTGTTGTTTCCCGTGACCAGAACGCGCCCAACATAAACTTTTTTGCCTTCGCCGGACGCCGTGGTCCTTTCGCCCGGAGCGTTTGCCAGATCGCCCGAAAGCGGATTCGTCCGGTGGCGGATGTCGTAGGTGATCTTGAAGAGCCGTAAATTCGTCGCCGGATCGATCGTTCGTTCGTCGATCGACGAATCGACAATCGCGTCGAAGTATCCGGCCTGGGCAAGGAACTCGGAAAGTTTCCGCTGTCCGTTCCGAAGCTTTGCACGAGAGAAATTCTTTCCGACCATAGGCGGAAGCTGCTGCATCAACGCGTTGGTTGCAACGTTTTTATTTCCAGTGATCTGAACATCGGAAATGACCGTCGGCTCGCCCTGTTCGACGACGAAGGTGATCACCAGACTTTCGCCATCTGGGCTGACGCCCTGATTAACGCGGACCTTTGCGTCGCGATAGCCCAATTCTCGCAAAAGAGAAGTAAGCGTCCCAGTGTCTTCCTCGAGAAGCTTTTCGCTTGTGTATCCGCGGCCATAACCGAAAAGAGGAATGATGCCGAAAATGTTCTTTTCCTGCGATTCGAGGACCGACTTTATCTCGTCGATCGTGAACTGATCGGTCCCGGTCAATCGAATGTCCGTCAGTTTAAGCCGGCGGCTGAGGTCCACGTTGTATTTGACGAGCACCTTTTTATCCGTAAGGTCGGCGTTCGTAAGGCTTGAGCAGAGAAATTCGGACTCGTTCGCGGGAACACCGGCACCCGTGTCGTCGAGCGGCGGTTCGACCGAGCAATAGGCCGTTACATTTGCAAAAAAGTAGCCGATCTCCTGATAGTGTGTCTCGAGGCGGCGTTCACCCTCGACGATCGCGGAATAATCCAACGTGCCTTCACGCCTGATCGGCAGCAGGCGGTTCTGCGTTCCCGTGCCGACGCGGTCCCGCTCGGCCTCGACCACGACCTCGACTACCGGGCCTTTTTTCCCCGTTACCTTAATATCTATTTTGTTGGCATCGCTGTCGTAAACGGGGCGTGCCTCGCTCAAGGTCGGAGCAAGAAACCCCTCGTCGCGAAGAATGGTCCGGATCTTTTCCTCGTCCTGTCTAAGCAGTTCGCGGGTGAATATTTTCCCGGGTTTCAGGTTAATCTTTTCCGCAAAAATTTTGCTGTCGATACCGTCGACGCTGATTTCGAATGTATTGATCCTGGCCGGCTCATTCAGCGTCACGTTAAACGAGACGGCTACCTCGTTCGGGTTCGCGATCGGCTGTTGCGAATAGGTTACCTCAGCCTTAAAAAAGCCGCGTTCGCGAAGGTATTCGAGGATAACGTTCGTGTTGTTTTGAATGGTTTGTTCCGTGACGACGGCGCCCGGATCGAGCAGGTTAAGCCTGAACAAAAGCTCCTGTTCGGTAATGTTTCGTGCCTCATCCTTTCGATCGGTAATTTTGATCTTTACGCTCTGGGCCTGCGTCTTCCGTTTGATCACAAACCGCACGATCACGCTGTCGGCCGCACCGGCCTCGGTCTCGACCGTGACAGCCGCGACACGCTTCGTCTCATAAAGCTGGGCGATCGCGTCGCGGACCTTTACCGATGAGTAATTTGCGCCGACCGCGTTCCGGGCCAACTGTCTGAACTGTTCGGCAACGGCAACATTTTTATCTCCGTCTTCGAAGGCGATCGTTACGTCGGAGATAGGCTTGTTTTCGATTTCGATCTGGCCGAAGGCGATAATGAAAAGCAGTAATATCAAAAACGACGAAACAAGCCAACGCGTGCCCGCCCGTCCAAAAAGGCGGCTAATCAAGGAGGCGTGGGCGGTTGGCGAGAACAAAAGCATCGAGAAAAATCGGCGAACAACGGCGATCAGAACCGTTTTCTAAAACGCACCTCAAGACTGAAACTATTGCGATCCTGCGTAACATTGGTCAGCGACCTTTGCTCATATTGGGCGACGACCGACAGCTTGTTCGAAACGCGATATTCGAGGGCAAGTACCTGATTCTGGTCCTGCGAAAGATTCGTCGCGTATGTAACCCGCAGGTTATTGTTGATCTGCCGTCCCACGGTCAGGCGGGCTGACGGATTGAGCCGCTGGCCTGAAATTATCGGGTCGATCTCAAAAACGTTCAGCCCAAAGAGTTTGTCGGTCGCTTTTCTCGCCGGGTTGTTGATGATCGTGTCGGTCAGAATCTCGGCCGCCGTATTGATGCCGGTTTGAGCAAGCGTCGGAATGCCGGCTTCGGTATTGGACAAGTTTCCGGTGGTGATCAGTGAGATAACGTCTGCCTGCGGCAATGCCGGGCTCGACCGCACAGTGGCCGCAAGGTTTTCCGTATCGGTTAGCGGCCCGGCGAGATTTACGAATATCTGATAACCGCCGATCTCGGATTCGGCCTGAAGATTGATGATCGGCTCGATCTCGGTGTTCGGGGGAAACTCCAACACGCCGCGCTGAACGATATACCGGTCCTTTCGGAAAAACACGGTTCCGCTGTTTGCCGTTATTCTGCCCGAGATGCTCGGATTTTCGGTGGTGCCCAAAAGCCGCAGCGAAACCGACGCGGTAAGGTCGGCAACGTTGTTCCGAACGATCAATGCATCGCGGCCCTCGATCGTGAGATCGAACCGCGGTGCCCGCAATGATGAAGTGCCGCCGCCGCTCGACAGCGACCCTTCGCGACGGCCGCCGACGATCTTTGAAAGGTCGATGTCCTCGGTATAAACGCTGCGGCGGGCCAGAATGCTTCCCGCAATGTTCGTCGAAATGCCGCCGCCGATCCGCCTGCCGGAGATTTCAAGTTTTGCATCTCCGGTCGTGACAAAGTCTTCAGGCAGCGGCACGGTAATGTTTGTGCCGTTCAGGTCGAGCCGGAACGAGGACAGCTCGAGATTATCGGCGAGGACCGCTCCGCCCGTCGCGACGAACTGGCCGCCGCCCAGGAATCCCGTTACCTGATCGATCTGTATCTGGTTGGAAGCAAAGCGAAGCTGGCCCTTCAGTCGATCGAATGTCAGCCGGTCCGAGCCGATGAACGTGGCGAACGATGCGTTCTCGAGCGCGGCCGTTCCCGAAAGCCGCGACGTTTGATTCGGCCCCGCAAGACGCATAGCGACGTCAGCAAATCCGGCAAAGAAGTTGTCGCCGATCGCCAGTTGGGGGATGACATTAAGCAAACTCAGATTTATCCGGCCGTCCACGGACAGGTTGTTTATTCCTGAATCCGTTAAAGCCTTCGACCCGGCGATGGTCAGGTTGGAACCGCCGCCGGAAAACTTTGCGCTTTCAAAAAC
>JABFSB010000094.1 GCA_013140875.1 Acidobacteriota bacterium | reverse complement strand
GTATGTAATCGCGAAACTCGTCAGCGTCTATCTTTCCTCGAAGCGTATTGGCGATGTTCCAGAGTTGCTGTTCGAGTTGCTTCTTCTGATCTTCGGACATAGGGTTACTTGCGAAAAGGTCTCAATTTTACCCTAAGCCAGGACCAGCCGCTAATGAGCCGGCGAATCGGCGGGTTGCCGCCTGATTTGTCGCATGAGTCGTCATTTTCGCTTATCACCTGCCGAGAACTGATGGATTGCGGATGTCTAAGCCGGTGATTCGGCATGGGCATTCGGCATGTGGATTGAGAGCGAGGCGGGTGAGAGGCGGGGACGGTGGAGGTGATGATCGGGGACGAGCGGCGTTCCGGGCAGGTGATCGGTTGGGGCGGGCCGGTGAGGAGTCGGAGACGATCCGCAGCGTGACAAGACGGCGTGTTGGTCCCGCAAGGGAAGAAAGGATGCGTGCCGGCCGCCCGCATCCTCTCGATAACTTCGGCCGATTTATATCTTACTGCCCGATACCGTAAATATACGGTGCGATCACCAAGGACACGATCGACATCAGCTTGATAAGAATATTCATCGACGGGCCTGACGTGTCTTTAAAGGGATCGCCTACCGTGTCGCCTGTCACCGAGGCCTTGTGCGGTTCCGATCCCTTAAAGACGGTCTCGCCGTTGATCAGAGCGCCTTTCTCGAACGATTTCTTGGCGTTGTCCCACGCGCCGCCGGCGTTCGACTGGAAGATTCCCATCAGCACGCCTGACACGGTGACGCCTGCGAGCAGGCCGCCCAAGACTTCAGGGCCGAAGATAAATCCGACCACGACTGGCGTGATCAGAGCAATCGCGCCCGGCAGCATCATTTCGCGCAACGAAGCTTTGGTCGAGATGGCCACGCATTTTTCGTATTCCGGCTTGGCCTTATATTCCATGATGCCCGGAATTTCGCGGAACTGACGCCGAACCTCTTGCACCATGTCCATCGCGGCCTTACCGACCGCCTGGATGCATAGCGCTGAGAAAATATACGGGATCATTCCGCCGACGAACAACCCGGCAAGCACGTTCGCTTTGTAAATGTCGATCCGGTCGATGCCCGCGATACCCACAAACGCCGCGAACAGTGCCAGCGATGTCAACGCGGCGGACGCAATTGCAAAACCTTTACCTGTCGCCGCCGTCGTATTGCCGACTGCATCCAAATTATCAGTACGTTCACGCACTTCCGGCGGCAGTTGGCTCATCTCCGCGATGCCCCCGGCATTGTCCGCAATTGGCCCGAACGCATCTATCGCTAGCTGCATCGCGGTCGTCGCCATCATGCCCGCCGCGGCGATCGCAACGCCATATAGTCCTGCAAAGTAATAAGAAGCCATGATTCCGCCGGCCAGTGTGAGAATCGGAATAACGGTCGATTTCATGCCGACGGCCAGGCCGCCGATGATGTTGGTGGCGTGTCCGGTTCCCGATTGCTGGACGATCGAGTTCACCGGCTTTTTGCCCATCGCCGTGTAGTATTCCGTCGCAAAGCTCATGATCGCCCCGACGATCGTTCCAACCACGATCGCCGCGAACACGCCCATTTTATTGAACGAAGTCGAACGCAGCGTTATCTGCCCCGCCGGCAGCAGCCACATCACAACGAAGTACGACGCGACCACCGTCAACAACATCGACGCCCAATTGCCCAGGTTCAAGGCACTCTGCACGCTCGATTTCTCATCCTTGATCGTTACGAAGAACGTCCCGATGATCGAGAAAACGATTCCCAAACCGCAGATCACCATCGGCAAAAGAATCGGCGACATCCCGCCGAACGAGTCCTTAACGACGATCTCCTGCCCCAGCACCATAGTCGCCAAAATCGTCGCGACATACGAGCCGAAAAGATCCGCTCCCATACCGGCGACATCGCCTACATTGTCGCCTACATTATCCGCGATGGTTGCGGGGTTGCGAACGTCGTCCTCAGGGATTCCCGCTTCGACCTTACCGACCAGATCGGCTCCCACGTCCGCTGCTTTTGTATAGATACCGCCGCCTACTCGCGAGAACAGCGCGATCGATTCCGCCCCGAGCGAAAATCCGGTAAGTACCTCGATAGCAGTCTTAACCGTATTCGCACCCAATCCGGCGAATATCTGCAGAAACACTATGAACAATCCGCCCAAACCAAGCACCGCCAACCCGGCGACGCCCAAGCCCATCACGGTTCCGCCGGTGAACGAAACCTTCAACGCCTGTTTCAAACTCGTCCGGGCCGCTTGCGTCGTGCGGACGTTCGCCTTGGTCGCGACCCTCATCCCGATAAATCCCGCGGTGGCGGAGAAAACCGCCCCGATAATAAACGCAATGGCGATCACCCAGCTCGAATGTATCTGCCGCCCGTTCACCTCATGGATCGTCCCGGAATAAGCCAGCAAAGCAGCGGTGATCACGACGAAAATGCTCAACACCCTCCACTCGGCCTTCAAAAACGCCATCGCCCCGTCGGCAATATGTCCGGCCAGCTCCTGCATATTCGCGTCACCAGCGTCCTGCTTCGAAACCCAAGCCGACTTAACCGCCATCACGACCAAGCCCAGAATACCCAACGCGGGCACAAAATAAATCACGTAACTGTTCATATTCTCTTTCCGCTCTTCGCTGCCCTCAGCAAATTTCCAGAGCAATACCGCCCGAAAGCCTCCGCTTCCGTCAGCCAAAACTCCATCCATAATTCGGGGCGTGAACTTACCTTGGAATAAGGTAAATATCGAAACTAATGATTATCGAATAATTAGCCTGGTTAAGCAAATTAGGCGCTTGAGGAATGCTCCCGATCGCGTCGGGAATTCTGGGCATTCACCGAACCGCAACGGCGCACTAGGGCTCCGCCACCCGATGTGCGGAAAAGCTCCGCTTTTCCGCGGGCCTCTCTCAATTTCCCGCGGCTACGCCGCCGATCGCCAGACGATATCGTTATGGTCCGTTAGAAACGGCTCATCATGAAAAGGTCTTCGTTCCCACAGCCTAGAGCTTGAGAAGCGATAGTCTTTCGCAAGCTCCACAAGTCCGGCCGTTACAGGATTTTGATGAATATAGTTTACCTTTTGCATCATCGTATCTTCGCCCAGAATCGTAAATGCGTTCGAATGATGCTGCCAGAGAGAATATTTGTGATTGCGACTTTTTGTCTGCTCACGAAGTTTCATCAGCGAACTCTCAAAACTATTTTCCTTGAGATAATCGAGAACTCTTTTTGCAGCAACTCCGTTTAAGAACCGAAGAGTTTCAGCGATTGTTCTGGCACTATCGGATATCAAATGCGTGTGGTCGGGCATGATGCCATAAGCGAAAATCCGAATACCTCCAGACTTCCTTGCTTCATTCCAAGCGTCGCACACGATCTGTTTAATCTTGTCTTTTTGAAAAACAGGCAAGCGATCCTTTGTTACCGAAGTCAAAAAGTAGCAAGGACTAGTGCGCGATATTCTCATCGATGGCATTAAGCGGCGGCATAGCCGCCAAGATCATCTTAGCTTGCGGAAAAGCACAGCTTTTCCGCACATCGAGCGGCGAAGCCGACGATTCTGACATAGTATAAAAATTGTGGGAAAAACTGAAAAGCTACCCGTACCAGTAATGCTCGCAAAGCGTCTCGCTCAAAATGTTACTGTGAAAATCGAACGACTCGACCATCGTATTTCGAAGTTTGTCCTTCAAAAAAATCTTCTCTACGAAGATGTTGAGGGAGCTCCTTTTAGAATCGGCCAGAAGGTACGGATTCTCGATAACCCGAATCACGACGATACGTTTGATGGAGAATTTGCCAACAGAATCGGTGAAGTGAGTTTTTATGAATACAACTGCGGCTGTGGTCAAACCTTTCCGAATGATCCGATGATTGGAGTAAGATTTGCTGATGGAAAGAGTGAGGAGTTTTGGAAGGAGGAATTGAAATCAGCCTCGTAAGAAGCCAAATTCCTCTTTCGCCGAACTAAGCTTGTATGTATTCGAGTGAACGGCAGAGAGTTGGTCGTAACTCATAAAGGAGATCCTATTCTTGATCGGTGAGAAAACCTGTGAAGATATTTTTTGATCGAATTCTCGTCGCCTTGCGATGTCCGCGACGATACAAAAAGTAGAATAGAAGTCGCTAAGATCGGAAAACTTAATTAGCGAATTAAAAATATCCGTGGAATGTTCGACCTCAAAGAATGCTGTTGGCATGTTTCTTTGATTGAACCAAATAGCGTCAACTGTTTTAGCTCTTTTTACCAACACTTCGTAGGTGAACTGATGGATTGTTTCAAGAGTTGAAACCTCGCCGAGCTTCTTTCCCAAGAAAGATTTGTTTTTGTCCTGATTCGGAACAAACGTCTGAAACCCTTTCATGTTCCCAACCTCTACGAGCAGACCTTGAAAATAACTATGGTTGAACGTCTCTAATTGTTTCGCTCCTGCCTTCTCGATTTCTAAGAATTCCAGTACCTCATTCCGACGCGACTTAAGCGCCCATAGGCCGGGCTTGATTCTGAAGAAAAATCTGTCATCTTGAACGATTCGATTGATGGTCTTGAATGGCGTTCTTGTCGCCCATTTCGCAACATCAACTTCGCGATATAGGAATCCAAGGGTTGCATAGCCCCCGTTTTCGTCCATCACATCGATCACTTGTTGATGCTGAGAAATTGAGTTCTTCATTGAGCAACGAACGAACTAATTTTGCGTTCACCTATAGAGGCCATTAAAACAAGTCTTATTCAAATAAATTAGACGCGCGGCCCTGTCGATTGTTGATAGTTGTGAGGGTTTTAAGCTTCGGATTTTATAGAACGATTCACGATCGTTCTTAAATTGGCTAAGAGAATTGGCCACGTTTTCAACGTCATCGCGAACCTCGGTATAGGTAACAATAAGTTCCTCATTAGAGTCCCCAATTATCGAATTACGAGGAGCGAGCGAAAAGAACACAGCTCCGCCTCCAACAAAAGGCTCAATGAATTTTCCGTAATTTGCGGGAAATAGCTCCAACAAGTGAGGGAGCAATTGCGTTTTCCCACCGGCCCATTTCAGAAAGGGTTTGGCAGTTGAACGAACTTTTTCTTCGGTTAGAGGAGAAGCGGTAGCCATTCTATTGTCGATATCGACATTCTAAATCAATCGGCGGTTTATTGCATTCCTGAAACGAGATCGTAGCTCTGTCCTCGAAGCCATCGAACAGGCAGTTTAGATTCTTCCGAGAAATCTGCGCGAATAAACCCTTTCAATCATCGGCATAAGAATGGCCCAGCATCTAGGGTTTCGATGCGGATGCCGAGGGGGCTGCGGGTGAAGCGGCGTTTGTGGCCTTTTTTATCGCGTTGGTACCAGACGATTGGTTTGCGGGTGTGTTCGTCGAAGGTTTCGACGAAAATTTCGCGGCCGTAGCCGTCGTACGAGCGTTTCAGCGGGGCGGTTGTGCCGAAGATTGCGGCTGGTGATGTTCCTTTGGGAGGT
>JABFSB010000068.1 GCA_013140875.1 Acidobacteriota bacterium | reverse complement strand
CAGGGAATCAGATCGCACAGCAACCGTTAGATAAGCGCGAGGCCTCGCGACTCTTGTCCGTCGACCGGGCCACAGGATCGTTCAGCGACAGCCTGTTCGCGAATTTTCCGAACCTTCTGAAAAGTGGAGACCTTTTGGTCTTGAATAATACGAAGGTTTTCCCCGCCCGCCTCCTGGGCCGGGCCGAAACCGGAGCGCGGATCGAGATTTTCCTGATCGAAGAGATCGAGCCCGCCATTTGGCTTACCTTAGCCCGGCCGGGAAAGCGCCTAAAGGCGGGAAAACGGATCGGCTTCTCAGACACGCTGTCGGGCGAGATGCTGGAGAGAAGAGAGGACGGAAGATTTGTGATCGGCTTCAAAGCGGCGGGCGATTTCGACGACATCGTGGAAGAGCTGGGCCGGACGCCTTTGCCGCCGTACATTCAGCGAGACACCGATGGTGCCGACGCGGACCGCGACCGCTATCAGACCGTTTTCGCCAAGCGGCGCGGTGCAATTGCGGCGCCGACCGCGGGCCTGCATTTTTCAGGCGAGGTCATTGAAAGACTGACGGAGCGCGGCGTCGATATCGCCGAGATAACCCTGCACGTTGGCTATGGCACCTTCGAGCCTGTCCGTGCGGCCGATCTGAGCGAGCACCGCGTTGCACCGGAGCGCTTCGACATTAACGAACAGGCCGCGGAAAAACTGGAAAGAGCACGCCGCGATGGGCAAAGAATTGTTGCGGTCGGTACGACTACGACGCGAACGCTTGAATATTCGATCGCTAGAAACGGCAGGTTCATGGCAGAGAACGGACGGGCGGACCTTACTATTACGCCGGGTCACGCGTTTCGTGCGGTCGGCGCATTGCTGACCAATTTTCATCTGCCGGAAAGCTCGCTGCTGATTCTGGTTGCAACATTCGGCGGTCATCAACTTATAATGGAGGCGTACCGGCACGCCGTCTCATCGGGTTACCGGTTTTACAGTTATGGCGATTGTATGTTCATAACGTGAACAGTTTCTATGGCCGTTCTTGAGGTAATTCGAAACTTCTTTGTGCCTCTTGTCAGCCGGGAGGACACGGTGATCGGTCCGGCCCCGCCGACCACCTATACAGTGCATCCGTTGACGAACTCGGACCTGGATGAGGTAATACGTCTTAATTTTCGCTGTTTTAAGAACGGTGAGAATTACACAAAGCACACCTTCTCTTACCTGCTCACTCAGCCGAACGCGCTCTGCTACAAGGCAGTTACGGCCGAGGACCGTATCGCCGGTTTTTTGTGTGTGCTGGTAGGAAATGACGGAACCGGACATATCACGACGATCGGCGTCGCTCCCGAGCACCGGCGGCGGGGTTTGGCCGAAAGGCTGCTGGGCCATCTGGACCAAATGCTCAAGGAACGCTCGATCGCATCTGCCGTACTTGAGGTGCGAGTTGGAAACACCACGGCCCAAAGCCTTTACAAAACCTGCGGCTTTACGATACTTCAGCGGCTTTCGAATTATTACACCGACGGTGAGGACGGCTTTCTGATGATAAAGGCTTTAAATTAACGGTGCGACACGTCAAAATTCCGCTTCCCGCGATCTATCCGATAACCGACACCTCAATCTCGGGCCTCTCGATTCCTGAACAGGTGCAATATTTCATCGCGGGCGGCGCCAAACTTATCCAAATCAGGGAGAAGAACGCATCGTCACGGGCATTTCTTAAAGCCGTGGAAGCTTCCATTGCGATCGCTCGAACTTATGACGTACGCGTTATCGTCAACGATCGGGTAGATATCGCTATGTTGTCGAAAGCTGATGGAGTTCACCTCGGTCAGGAAGATCTTTCGCCGAACCACGCCCGTCAGCTTCTTGGCCCGGAGGCGATAATCGGTTACTCGACCCATACGATCGACCAGGTAAGATCGGCGGCTGAACTGCCAATCGACTATCTCGCTTTCGGCCCTGTCTTTCCGACTTCGACGAAAAGTGATCCTGACCCGGTCGTTGGGCTAAAAATTCTCCGGCAAGTTAAAAAAATCGCCGGTGACCTGCCGCTTGTGGCAATTGGCGGAATAACTGCCGAAAATCTTCGTTCGGTTCTCGATGCCGGGGCCGATACGGCGGCGATCATTAGCGGAGTATTATCCAAGCCACGGAATATCGCTGAAAACGTAGCCGATCTCATAACTATTTGCCTTCCGAAATAGTTAACATTGTTTAAGACAGTTAAAAAATGCTTGCAATCTGGCGGTTCGTAAGTCATAATATCGGCAGTGAAAAGGCTGCCGCACGCAGCTTATCCCATCGCCTACCTTCCTTTTTGAAACTTTCCAGGAGTTTTCCAACCTAATGAGTTTGCTTGATGTAGCACCCATTATTGAGCAGATGCTGCTTACGTCCGACAACGTGAGCGATCTGAACTTCTCTTGCGGCCAGAAACCGCAGGTCGAGATCAACGGCACGCTCTACTCGGCTTCACCATTGGGCCTGGGCCGTTTGACGGCCTATCAAACGGAGATGATCGCAATGTCGATCCTTCGTGACAACGCCGACGCGGCAACCCAACTGGCCAGATTTCGGACGGCCGACCTGAGCTACGCACTGCCCGGAAAGTGCCGGTTTCGCGTAAACATATTCCAGCAGCGTAACTCTTACTCGATCGTGATGCGTGTAATTCCACACGAGGTCCCGACGTTCGAATCGCTGCACGTTCCGCTGCAGCTTGCCGACATTTGCGAGATCAGGAACGGGGTAGTGCTCCTGACCGGGCCGACCGGTTCGGGAAAAAGCTCGACGCTGGCGGCCATTATCGACCGCATCAACGAAACGAAGTGCTATCACATCGTAACCATCGAAGACCCGATCGAGTTTCTGCATAACCACAAGAAAAGCACCATCAACCAACGCGAGGTCGGTGCGGACACAAAAGATTTTGCTTCGGCACTGCGGGCCGCTTTAAGACAAGCTCCGAAAGTTATTCTGGTCGGTGAGATGCGTGATCTTGAAACGGCTGAGATCGCTCTGGAAGCCGCGGAAACGGGGCACCTTGTGCTTTCAACGCTGCACACCATCGATGCTTCGAAAACGATCGACCGCATCATCGGTCTTTACCCGAAGAACGAAGAGCGAATTATCCGCACACGGCTGGCACAGACGTTCCGCTTTATCGTTTCACAACGCCTGATACCGAAGATCGACGGTTCCGGCCGTATTGCCGCCGTCGAGGTTCTTAAATCCAATCCGCGTACGCGCGAGTACATCGAGAAAGGCGAAAGCGAGGGCAAGACATTGCTGGACGCTATCCGCGACGGCGAGATAGACGGCATGCAGGATTTCGATTCGGTAATTCGGAAGATGATCGAGTCAAAGCAGATATCTCTCGAAGACGGGCTTTCATACGCTACGAATCAGAACAATCTGCTGCTCCAGCTTAAAGGACTTTCGTCGACCGAGGACTATTCGAATCCGAACCGGCCGCCGTCGATCAACATGCCGGCTCCGATGGCTCCGCCGCCTCCCGCCCCCGCAAACACAAATTCCGTTCTGGACATGATCGAATAACGAGATCAGCCATTAACATATGATAATCCGCTGCGATAACTGCTCAGTTTCCTTACAGTTAGACGAATCGAAGATACCTAGCGGCAACTTTACCGTTCGGTGCCCGAGGTGTCAGAACATGCTCCGCGCGAACAAGGACCATAAGGGTCACGTGTCGTCGGCGGTCCAGCAATTGGCCGAGAACAAGGCCGCTCCGGCGGCGGACGGCAGCTCGGGCAACTTTCGCGAAAAGGAATCCGAATTTCAGATCAACAGCGCCATGAAATCGCTGTTGGCCGCGCTTCAATCGGGCAACACGGCCCTGGAAGCAAGCGACGAAAAAACCGAAAAGCCGAGGCGGGTTCTGCTGTGTCTGGGAGATAAAAAGGACGAGGTCGCAAAACTTTTGACATCCAGCGGCTATCGCGTTTACCTTGCGCAGACACCGGCCCAGGCCAATGAACGGCTTCGCGAAGGCAAGACCGAGATCGTTGTTTTCTCGCCTGATTTTGCGGCCGAGTTCGGCGGGGCGGCGATCCTTCAGCAAAAGGCAAATGCGATGTACACATCCGAGCGGCGACGGCTGTTCCTCGTCTCGCTGGAAGAAGGCGGAGCGACGATGAACGCCCACGAGGCTTTCCTGCGAAACCTGAACCTGATCGTCAACACCAGCGATATTCCGCAGTTACCGTTAATCCTGAATCGGGCCGTGCTCGACTTCAACGATCTGTATCATTATCTAAACAAAGGCCTTGGCGTAGAACCTATTTAACGCGTACGACACGCCCTTCGGTTTGTCGCGGACGGGCAGATAGCCCGCCGTACAATTTGTAGGGGCAGGGCTTGTCCCCGCCAATCTGCCTTTCCCAGGCGAAAGACGAGCGGGCAGCCGGTATGCTGCCCCTACAATACAAAAACTACGAAGATGTCTGAGAAGTCAGATTTGAACTAAGCTCCATTAGGAGCGGAATGTTTGTAGCTCAAAAACGACCAATCTTCTAAAGCTCCGTAGGAGCGGCATGTGTTTTATTTGTCGTTTTCAGCGTGGTCGCCCCTACGGGGCTTCACCGATTTTAATCGATGCCTTCTACAAACAGGTGGCTCCTCCGGAGCCGATCAGACGACTTTTCGCACCGCCGGGTTCAGAGCATGGCGAGTTCGCAGACGAGCATTTCAATCTGAAGGCGTGAGCCGGCATTTCCGCTGCCGCCGACTGAAGTTTTAATGGCGAGGTCGGTGCGGGCAATGCGTTCGATCGCTTTAGTGAGCTTTTTGGTTTCGATGCGGCGGGCGGAGGCGAGAAACGCATCCTGGCCTGGGCCGAATGTTTTGGCGGCGGATACGATATTGTTTCGCGATTCGTTGCGGGCGAACATCTCGTGAGCGATCATCAGACGCCGGTAACTGGATGAGATCAGTCCGAGCAGTGCGAGCGGTTCGGTGCCGTCGTCGAGTATTTTCTTTAGTACACTGAGGGCCTGGGTCTTTCGTCCGGCCAGAAGATTGTCGGTCAGCCCAAAATTCGAGATCTCGCGCGTGTTCGGCACAAGCGAATCGATCAGATCGACCGTGACCGTTTTGCCCGGCAATGCGGCGGCGGAAAGCTTGCGGACCTCATTCATAAGCCGGCGGACATCATCGCCGGCGAGCGCGATCAAATGCCTGATCGTCGACACGTCCGCCTCGGATCCCAGGTCGCGGAACTGCCCTTTTATCCAATCTCGCAGGTCGCCTTCTTTGAGCCGCTCGAAATCGACCGCGACGGTCTTTTCCTTTAACAGCTTGCCGAGTTTTCGATTGCCGTTCAGCTCGTCGACGAGGAACAAAACTACAGAGCTTTCCGCCGGATTTTCGAGATAAGCGGCGAGCGATTCGGCGAACTCTTCCTTGAGAGAATCCCGATTCGATGTGGCCGCCACGCGAACATCGGTGACGCGGATGAAT
>JABFSB010000070.1 GCA_013140875.1 Acidobacteriota bacterium | reverse complement strand
GTCTTCCGGGTGCGATCACTGTCGGAGCTTCCGATCAGTCCGACATAAAGGCGGCTTTTTCGAATTTCGGTCCGTGTGTCGATCTATTTGCTCCGGGCGTAAGTATAGTTTCGGCCTGGTTGATCGCCGTCGCGCGCAGCCATGCGGAGTTGGCCGAATCTTCGGCTAAGGAACTTGGAGCCGGCCGCTGGTATGCCGATTGGCGCGAGATGCTGGCGGATGATGAGATCGACGCGGTCTACGTCGCCACGCCCGTTTACCTTCACGCCGAACAAACTATCGCCGCCGCCGAAGCGGGTAAGCACGTTCTCTGCGAAAAACCAATGGCCATGACCGCTGAGGAATGCGACCACATGATCGCCGCGTGTAAGGCAAATAACGTCAGGCTAGGTGTTGCATATTACCGGCGGTTCTACCCGGTGCTTGCGCGTGTTCGCGAAATTCTTGCGTCGGGCGAGATCGGTCGTCCGGTCATCGCGCAGATGAACGCATTTGAATATCAGCCCCTTCGAAAAGACGATGAGCGCGGCTGGTTTGTCGATCCCGCAAAAAGCGGCGGTGGCCCGATGATGGATTTCGGTTGTCATCGAATTGAAGTTTTGACCGACCTGTTCGGCGTTGTCGATTTGCAATCAAGTCTGACCGCAAAGACCGTTTTCGACCGCGAGGTTGAGGACACAGCCGTCCTCAACCTAAAATTCGAGCTTGGGCCACTTGCGACAATTACAGTGACCCACGGTGCCTTCGAACCGCAGGACACGTTGTCGATCTTTGGTGTGAACGGTTCTTTTCATATTCCGGTCTTGAACTCCGGCGACATCGTGATCAAAACCACCGACGGCGAACGTAATGAATCTCACCCGCCGCACGCGAACATTCATCAGCCGCTTATCGAAGATTTCGCCGACGCCGTCCGCACCGGCCGCGAGCCACGCGTCGGCGGCGAAACCGGCCGAATGGTCGCCGCCATCGAAGACAAAATCTACGGCCGTGCGTGATATAATTTTGACTGCACACAAAGTTTTCGGAGGAGCTCAATTGAGCTGAGAGGTGTCTAATAATAGATACGACTCCTTGAACCTGATGCGGATAATACCGACGAAGGGAGAAAAACAATGAACGAACTGCAAAAGCCCGCACGAAGTAAGGGCGATATCGAAACCACAAGTGACACGGCCCATCTGCCCGCCTCGCGAAAGATTTACATTGAGACAAACGGTGTCAGTAGCCCGCACGTGAGCGAGGACTCGGTTCTAAACGCGCACAACTTCTCCATCCGAGTCCCATTCCGCGAGATTGCCTTGACGCCGTCTAAAGCGATGGACGGCACTCTCGAAAAAAACCCGCCGGTTCGCGTTTACGACACCAGCGGCCCTTGGACCGATTCTGACCAACAGCACGATGTGCGTGACGGCCTGCCCGCGCATCGCCGCGAGTGGATAGTCGCCCGCGGCGACGTAGAAGAATACGAAGGCCGCGAGTTACTGCCGCAGGACAACGGCTATCTCACTCGAGGTGCCGAAACGATAGCGATGCAGAAGCCCGCGCGTGAGCAAGGGCGTAATGAACAAGGTCGGCTCGAAGAATTTCCCGGCCTAAAACGTGCGCCGCTCCGTGCCAAGGCGGGCATGAACGTCACCCAAATGCACTACGCGCGGAAAGGGATCGTCACCCCGGAGATGGAGTTTGTTGCCGTTCGCGAAAATCTCGGCCGCAAGTTTGGAGTACCGGCTTTAGCCGGCATACTCGCGGAGGAAGGGCCGCCTAAAGGCGGGACTCCAAACAGGGATTCGCTTTATCATCAACACAAAGGCGAATCCTTCGGTGCAGCAATTCCCGAATACGTCACGCCCGAATTCGTCCGCGAAGAGGTTGCCCGAGGCCGCGCGATCATCCCGAACAACATCAATCACCCCGAGAGTGAGCCGATGATCATTGGCCGCAACTTCCTGGTCAAGATCAACGCCAACATCGGCAACAGCGCGATTGCTTCGAGTATCGAAGAAGAGGTCGAGAAGATGCGCTGGTCTACTCTGTGGGGAGCCGATACCGTGATGGACCTCTCCACCGGGAAAAACATCCACGCGACGCGCGAATGGATATTAAGAAATTCGCCGGTGCCGATCGGGACCGTGCCGATCTATCAGGCGCTCGAAAAAGTGAACGGCAAGGCCGAAGACCTGACCTGGGAAATCTATCGCGACACGCTGATCGAACAGGCGGAGCAAGGCGTCGATTATTTCACGATCCACGCCGGAGTGCGCTTGCCGTACATTCCGCTGACCGCCAAACGCACGACCGGCATCGTTTCACGCGGCGGATCGATCATGGCGAAGTGGTGTCTCGCGCATCACGAAGAGAGCTTCCTCTACACACGCTTCCGTGAGATCTGCGAGATCATGCGCACGTACGATGTCAGCTTTTCTTTAGGCGACGGCTTGCGGCCCGGTTCGATTGCCGATGCCAACGACGAAGCCCAATTTGCCGAACTCGAAACGCTTGGCGAATTGACGAAAATCGCTTGGGAAATGGATTGCCAAACGATGATTGAAGGTCCCGGTCACGTCCCGATGCACCTCATCAAAGAGAATATGGACAAGCAGTTGGAAGTCTGCGGCGAAGCACCTTTTTACACGCTCGGACCGCTGACGACCGACATCGCACCGGGTTACGACCACATCACTTCCGGCATCGGAGCGGCGATGATCGGCTGGTTCGGCTGTGCGATGCTGTGCTATGTAACTCCAAAGGAACACCTAGGGTTGCCGAACAAACAAGATGTCAAAGAAGGTGTTATCACCTACAAACTCGCGGCACACGCGGCAGACCTCGCCAAAGGTCATCCCGCCGCACAATACCGCGACAACGCTCTCTCCAAAGCCCGCTTCGAGTTCCGTTGGGAAGACCAGTTCAATCTAGGATTAGACCCCGAAAAAGCCAAAGAATTCCACGACGAAACCCTCCCCGCCGAAGGTGCCAAACTCGCCCACTTCTGCTCAATGTGCGGACCGCACTTCTGCTCAATGAAAATCACCCAAGATGTCCGCGAATATGCGAAAGAACAAAACGTCGAAGCCGAAAAAGCACTAGCCGTCGGAATGGCTGAAAAGGCTGCGGAGTTTAAGGCGACGGGAAGCGAGATTTATCACCGGAATTTGCCTGATGGAGGACACGGGCATCATTAATGCGGTGCACCGTCAAAAGAGACACTATAACCGGATTGACAAAGTCGCGGCTTAGAAAATGGCAAAAGGAAGAATTTTACAGGTTAAAGAATCAAAGATAACGGTTATCAGCCAAAACGAAACCGATTTCATCAGTCTGACTGATATGACCGCAGGTTTCAGTGAAGGGAGCGGTTTGATCGGTAAATGGATAACCAATAAAAATACGTTGGAGTATTTGGGTGTTTGGGAAAACATAAACAACCCGAATTTTAATTACCCCGAATTCGGGGTAATTGGACGTGAAGCAGGTGTGAATAGGTTCATAATGTCCGCCGGACAATGGGTTGACAGAACAAAGGCAGTCGGGCTGATCGTTAGAGCGGGACGCTACGGCGGCACATACGCCCACAAAGACATTGCGTTTCACTTTGCAATGTGGTTAAGCCCTGAATTTCAAATCTATCTTATCAACGAATTTCAACGTCTAAAAGACGATGAAAACAGCCGCCTGAAATTAGAATGGAATTTGCAGCGGACATTAGCCAAAGTAAACTATCAAATACACACTGACGCGATCAAAGAAAACCTGATACCGCAGGAAATTACAAGACTACAGGCAAGTTTTGTTTATGCCAACGAAGCGGATTTGCTGAATGTTGCTCTTTTCGGAATTACTGCCAAAGAATGGCGGGACAACAACCCCGGCAAAGTCGGAAACATCCGGGATTTTGCGACATTGGAACAGTTGGTCGTCCTAAGCAATATGGAAAGCATAAACGCTCTGCTCATCCGACAAGGTCTGACACAAAGCGAACGTCTGATCCAACTCAACAAAGCCGCCATAACGCAAATGAGGTCATTGCTCGAAAGTAACGCGATCAAAAAACTGAAGTAAGTCGAGTACAGTAACTCAACGACCGGTTTCTCTGTCTATATCCTCGGAATCGAAGACAAGGAATGGCGGAAAAGGCTGCGGAATTTAAGGCAACAGGAAGCGAGATTTATCACGGTAATTTGCCTGATGGAGCGAAGGAGCATCATTGATTATTACGAAGACCAATCAACCAGTCAAACGTGGGGCTTTGCTGGCTCTGCTTTTAGTGAGCGTTTTTGTTTTGAATGCTCAAACAAAAGTTTCAACGCTGAAATTCAAAACATTTAACAATCTCGTTTTTCTCAAAGCCAAAGTAAATGATTCCGCCGAAATGACGTTTATTTTGGACACGGGAGCGTCATCGTGTGTCTTGAACGAGTCAACAAGCAAAAAGTTAGGGCTGAAAACAGTAAGCGGCGACAAGGTTGACACCGGCGGAGGCGATGTTGATGCCGTTTATGTCAAAAATGCCGCGATAGAAATTACGTCAGATTTTACGCTCAAGAATCTTTCTCTTGCGGTGATAGATTTAAGCGGATTGGAGAAAAGCATTGGCGAAAAAATTGACGGAGTTATTGGTTACGAAGCGTTTCAAAATGCTGTTGTCAAAATTGATTACCAAAACAAACTGCTGACATTTTTTCCTAAAGACAAATTTGTTTATCGCGGAAAAGGCGAGATTATTCCATTTGTCATCGAAGATGTTTTTCCGTTTGTCGAGGTAAAATTGACAAGCATAAATGGCATTGAAACCCAAGCGAAACTGATGATTGACGTTGGCGGGGCATCAAATGCGATTTCACTCTACACGGATTTCGTCAATAAAAATCAGCTTATTAAAGCAAATTCTCCAACCATTCCGCTGACCTACGGAGCGATAAATGTCGGGAAATCTACTGGCGAAGTCGGCAGGCTCAAAACACTGCAAATCGGCAAAATCGTCTATCAATCGCCATTGGTAAATTTTTCTCAAACGACGCAAGGTTCTGAAACCGATACCTCGTATGCGGGAATTTTGAACGCTCCATTTCTGAGCAAATTCACTTGTTTTATTGATTATCAAAAAAAGCAATTGATTTTGGAGCAAAATGCAAGTTACAACACTCTGCTTGAGTTTGACATGAGCGGAATTTCGCTGATTGCGTCGGGCGAAAATTTGGATATTTATACCGTTAGACAAGTTTTGAACAATTCATCCGCCGCCAAAGCAGACATCCGAAAAGGCGACATCATCGAAAAAATTAACGGCAAACCGAGTTCGGCGTATCGCTTATCGGAGATAAGAAAGATGTTTTCTTCCAAACGAAATTCAATTATCACGCTTCAACTCCGCCGGGCAGATAAATTTTTAGTCAAAAAAATAACCTTGACGAAAGCTGTTTAAGCAAAATGTTTTGCTCAATGAAAATCACACAGGATGTTAGGA
>JABFSB010000174.1 GCA_013140875.1 Acidobacteriota bacterium | reverse complement strand
CTCCACAGTCCGTCATTTTAAGATCACTGCAAATCTGATAAAGTTCGAAGCATTATGAAGGTTCGGATCAGAATGTTCGCGGCGTTTTTGCTCACTTTTTCGATGCTGTCGGTCTGGTTGCCGGTGAGGGCGGCGGCGCCGGAGCCGGTGCGGGGCAAGCATGCGATGGTGGCGTCGCAGCATGAGTTGGCTTCGCGCATCGGTGTCGAAATAATGCGGAAAGGTGGGAACGCGGTTGATGCGGCGATCGCGGTCGGGTTGGCGTTGGCGGTGGTTTACCCGGAGGCGGGAAATATCGGCGGCGGCGGTTTTATGCTGATACGCCGTGCGGACGGGAAGGCGTTCGCCGTCGATTATCGCGAGATGGCGCCGAAAGCGGCGGGTCGAGATATTTTTATAAATAAGGACGGCGAGCTGATCAAAGGCGAAGGCGGATCGCAGATCGGCTATCGCGCGTCGGGCGTACCGGGAACCCTCGCGGGTTTCGACCACGCATTTAAAAAATACGGGTCGGGAAAAATTAAGTGGGCCGACCTCGTCGATCCGGCGCGACGAATCGCCGCCAATGGTTACGTGCTTTCGTATCGGCTGGCGAACCTTCTGGTCGGCTACAAGGGGCATCTCGCAAAATATCCGGACAGCAACCGGATATTCCTAAACAACGGTAATTAT
This sequence comes from Acidobacteriota bacterium, assembly GCA_013140875.1. GTDB lineage: Bacteria > Acidobacteriota > Blastocatellia > Pyrinomonadales > Pyrinomonadaceae > OLB17. The sequence continues at coordinate 4,796 of JABFSB010000174.1, read as the reverse complement.
TATAAGGAAGGCGATGTCTTCAAACAGCCTGATCTTGCCGCGACGTTGGGCCGGATACAAAAGAACGGCGGCCAGGAATTTTACACTGGCGAAACCGCGCGCATGATTGCCGACGATATGAAGGCCAACAACGGCCTCATCACGCTCGAAGACCTCAAGAATTATGTTGCCAAAGACCGCGAGCCGCTGCGCGGAAGTTATCGCGGCTACGAGATCATCACGATGCCGCCGCCAAGCTCGGGCGGGATCGTTTTGCTGCAGGTCCTGAACATGCTCGAAGCATTCGACGTGAGGTCGATGGGCCATAATTCCGCCGCCGAGCTTCATCTTTACACCGAAGCGTCCCGCTTGGCGTTTGCCGATCGGGCCGAGTACATGGGCGACCCCGATTACGCAAGCGTTGAGACGCCGCTGCTTACGAATAAAGCCTACGCGACGAAACGCATGGCCGGATTCGATCCGAAAAAAGCCCTCGCCAGCAAGGATGCTCGGCCCGGCGATCTGACAATGAGCGAAGGAACCGAGACGACACACTTCACCGTCGTGGATCCGGACGGAACGGTCGTGACGAACACTTACACTATCAATGATCTGTACGGCTCGAGAGTTACGGCGAAAGGAACCGGCGTTTTGCTGAACGACGAGATGGACGATTTTGCCGCCCGGCCCGGCAAACCGAATCTGTTCGGATTGGTCCAGGGCGAACGTAACAAGGTCGAGGGCGGAAAACGGCCGCTGTCATCGATGACGCCGACGATCGTAATGCGCAAAGACGGTACGCCCTGGTTCGCGCTCGGCGCACGCGGCGGCCCGAGAATAATCTCGGCCGTAATGCAGTCGGTGATCAACGTTATCGATTTCGACATGAACATCCAGCAAGCGATCGACGCCCCGCGTATTCACCACCAATGGCTGCCTGACGAGATCTCGTTCGAACAATTCGGAATGTCGCCCGATACGCGAAATATTTTGGCCTCCTTCGGTCACACGTTTGCCGAAAAACCGGGAAATATTGCTTCGGCTACGGGAATAATGATCGGTAAGGATGGAGTTAGGCTCGGGGCGATAGATTCGCGAAGCGACGGGATGGCGGTGGGATATTGATATTTTTCTGCAGAAGCCCGCGCGTGAGCAAGGGCGTAATGAGCAACGTTGGATGTTACGCCCTTGCTCACGCGCGGGCTTCTGCATCTAGGGCGGGCTTCTGCAAATAAGCTGCGAGCGTTTACCGGCTTTCGCGTTTGGAGAGTAGTTTCGTCGTGGTGTCGGTCACGCTTCCGCGTACGCCGAGGTCGTTCGTGTCACGCCAGGCTCCCGTGCCCGGTGCGGCGTAGGCATCGGCCGGAACACTAGTCTGTCGTGGAAGTGCATTCGGTTCACTCGCTCCGTGAAAAACCGGCTGCGGTTGGGAACTGGCAAATTCCAAAGGTTCGTTCGACTGGAACAAGAATGCGTATGCGCCGCGCAAGATCGCCGAACCTAGAAAAAAGAAAACGGCGGCGACGGCCAGTTCGGGCGGCCCGTTGGTCGCCGCGAGGAAAGCGATCCATATCGGTACGAGAACGATGCCGAGGATCATAATGAACGCGGCTTGTTTGAGGCCTTGCGTACGTTTTGATTTAGTACCCTTTGAGACAGTCCGGGCGGGTAGTATGCCGTCGTTAGCTACGATCTCCGCAATTCCGGTCAGCAAAAAGCCGCAACACGAGCAGTAGCGAATTTCGTCCGAAATCTGTTGTTGTCCGCACTTCGGGCAATGCATTTTATTGTTCGTCCCGTTTGAGGAGTTTTGTGGTGTTTTCAATCACACTGCCGCGTTCGACGAGATCTCCGGTGTCCGGAGCACGCCATCCGCCCTGCGGTGCGTGGTAAACGCCGGCGGGTTCCTGCCGCTGCGGGGGAAGGCCCGGCGAAGCTGGTGTTCCGTACAATCCGGCCGGCTGGGCTTGAGGCCGTTGAAGCGGGGGCGGCGGCATTACCAGATATGATTTTGAGGAGGGAAGCATTACCAGCGACGAGATAAGTATGGTCAGAGCTCCGAATACGCCCGTAACCGCACATACTCCGGCCAGTTCCTCGATGCCGACTATCCCCCAGATCGATGTCAGGAACATCGTGAAGAAAATAAACCAGATAACAGAAAAAACGACGCCGTTCTTTTTATTGAAGAAGGTCTTTTTTCGCTGGATGTCCGCCAACTGCGGCAAGGTGCCGCCGTGATGCAGTAATTCCCCGACGATGCCGAGCTGAAAGCCGCATCGTGAACAGAATTTCGTCTCCTCCGAAACTTGCTGTTGGCCGCATTGGGGACAGTGCATCATTTACTCCGAAAACGCGTGTATTCAAGACTCCGTAACAAACGAATTCTTACACGAAAAAGTTCGCAATGCAAAAGATTTGACTTTTAGGCGAGATAGGGACGAAGCCGGACGAATTGCTGAGCAATGCCGTAAGCACGGCCTTGGAGGTGCGACGAGCGGTCGACGGTTTCCAGCAAGATCTCGGCAATGGTTTTGAGCGAATCGGGAGCCGGTATTTGTCGGGACAGTTCGGCCTCGTCCTTGAAAAAGGCAAAGCCGTTGATTCGCGCGGCGGTTACTTCGTTGAGGTAGGCGGCTATTCGGTCCTTGTCAGCAAGTTCCTCGGGCAGCGTCCATTCGAACGGGTCGTCCCACAGCCGCCGCGTGATGCCGCCGAACGTTTGTTCGATGGCGGCAGCCGAACGAATGATCAATTCGCCGCACGAATGCGGTTCACCGTCCGTTTCCACAGCGTCGGGCTTCCAGAAGAGACGATCTTCGGGCAAGCGCGACAACAGTTCGACCGACCGGAGATCGATCGCGTCGAACCGTGAATTGAAAAGTTTTAGCAACCCTGACATGACGCTCGAAAACGGTTGGATTATACCCGCTGCCGATTGCCAAGTCATATCAGCGCTTTGCGACTCGGCGGTCCTCTTCGTACATTCCGAGGCCGTAATTGCGCCCGTTCCAGTTTATTCCCGAGCCGACGCGGCCTTTTACGCCAATCTTTGTTCCTTTTGTCGGAACGGTTTCACGGCTAATGACCCAAAACGATCCGGTGCCGTCGTCGATCTTATAAACGCCGCCGCGCATATCGGTCCCGGGAATATTTATGCCGTAACTATCCTTGACCGTGCCTGCGACCACGATCTCTTTGTCCTGATATTTGGAAGGATTGGCTTCGATATCGGCGATCGACGTCCGTTCGGGACATCCCGTTGCAAAAACTACCGAGGCCATGACGGCTGCGAGCAAAAGGCCGGTTATCTTTTTGTTCATTGAACTACCTTTATTTTGACGTGGATTCTGCGGGGAAGAGTTACAGCTTCAAATGATTCAATTTAGAGGCGGAAAGTTTGCCATATTTTTCGCTTTTTGCCATTCTCTTATCAAAGCTCTGAATAATTTGGCGATTCGATAAGGAAAACGGCAAGTGTTTTTAACAAAACCTTCCACAGACAGGTTTGTCTTTTCATCAAGCATTGCCGCCGACACCTGGCATCCGCAAAAAGATGCCAAAGCGTACGAGTGGTGGTATTTCGACGCGCTTTCCGATGACGGCAACGAAGCGATAATTATCGTCTTTCTCGACAATTTTATCTATTCGCCGCGTTACAACGCCAAGGAAACGAATGGTTCGGGCGATGCTCAACGCTTTCCGGCCGTATCGTTTACTTATTTCGTCAACGGCAAGGTCGTTTATCGGGCGGAGAGCGAATTTTCGGCCGATGATTTTTCCGCTAGTGAAAACGAGCCGAAATGCAGTGTCGGTAATTCGGGGTTTCGGTTCGATTCGGCGTCGTATGGCTCGGGCTATCTTGTCTCGGTAGAGCTGCCGTTATCGCGTGGCCGGCTGCTTCGAGCCAATCTCGAATGGCTTTCGATCGAATCCGATTTCGATCCCGAACCGCCTTGCTATGACGGTACGGCCCACTGCTGGAACATGGTCGCTCCGCGATCCGATGTAAGCGGTAAGATAACGGTCACAGACGCACGCGGCCGCGTTTCGGACACACGCAGCTTTCGCGGCACCGGTTATCACGATCACAACATGGATAACCGCTGGCTTGCCAAAACCGTAAAGGAATGGCATTGGGGCCGGGCTCATTTTGCTGATGCGACGGCGGTCTTTTGTCGTTACGCGGAGATCGGACAAGACGAACCAAAAACTCAACTGATGCTTGTCCGTGAAGGGAAGTTGGAAACGTTCGAGGCAGTTTCAGACGAGCAGGACTATGTCCGGGACAAGTACGGCATTCGCTACCCGACGCAGTTATCGATCGCTTCGAAAGAAGGGCTAAGGCTTGAAACAAGGCCCGTAAAGGTGATCGATTCGAGCTTTTACCACCTGCGGTTCCTGAGTTCCGTGCAGCTTTCAATGCCCGACGGCCGCGAGCATTCGACCTCCGGTATTACCGAGTTCATCGCCCCCCGAGCGTTAAAGTACCGCTGGCTCAACTGGCTGAGTGATCTTCGCACGGGCCGGAACGGTAAAGGTTCTTTCCTCCGCTGAAGTCTCGTCCGCACTTAATCCCGCCGTCAGAACGTGATAAAATACTCGTTTCGTTGATAGATGCGAAATCGTTCGCTTACAACCTTTTACGCGTAGTTTTATTAAGGATATGACTCATAGCTTATTCAATACCCGCCAGGAATTCACGACAGGGAACGGTCAGGTCGGCACTTATTACTCGCTGCCGCAATTGGAAAAAGAAGGAATCGCGAATGTTTCGCGGCTGCCGGTCTCGATCAGGATCGTTCTTGAATCGGTGC
>JABFSB010000332.1 GCA_013140875.1 Acidobacteriota bacterium | reverse complement strand
CCCCCCGACTCATAGGCCGAAAGCACCCTCGTCCTAGACCTCAAAAAAACCATCGCCGTCCCACCCAAGAAGAGGTACACGATGGGGCTATGAGACTGTGTTAATTAAGTTCTGCAACAATCCGGTCGATGAGCTTTCTAGCGGCCTCTTGATTTTCTGAGCATTCAAGGATTAGACCGAAGACTCTTTCGTAAGCATTCCGTTTCATCGCCGAAAAGCTTTCTAAAGGGTCATTTATCTTCCGTACGCTTCGAGCGGCGGCAAATTTAGATTCAAGAGTATCTATCCTTAATGTCCACTCGGATTCTGCAGATTCATCGAAGTTGCCAGAAGCAAGGTTACTGCGCATCCTAACGATTGAGGCTTCAGCTTGATTTAAGAATAAATAGCGAGACCGTTTATCTATGGGGGAATTAATCACCGCGTTTAACTTATCGAGAACATTAGCTTCGAGCGTCGATAACTCGCGCAACCGGTTTCGCGTGGCTGAGCTTTTGCGGCAACGCGAGCTGATGTTTCGGAGTAACGGTGTGATTTGATTTGCCAAGTTGTCAAAATGGACCCCCATTTCGAAGTGATCACGCCTGCCGTTTGGAACGAGACGCAAATCCAGGACATGAACTTCGCCTACCGTCCAAGAATTAAAACGCGGTTCCGCAAATGAATCCAAGAAAAGGTCGCTATCGCCGATCTGGATATTTCCGCACCTGACACGAACACCTCGCAGTCGTTTATCCGGTATGGAACCTTTATAGCTGTGATGAAGAAACCAAACCATGGCGGCCGTTCCGTCATCGAGTGCGGGCAATTTATGGATCTCAATATTGCGGTAGTGATCGTACCTCTGATCGTTAATCTCTATGCTGTCCCGGAAGGGCCTGTACACCGGCAAAGGCTCGCCTTCAATTTCGATTGAAACATCACCAACCGAAACGTCTTCCAATTCGCTAAGGATATCTGGTCCAAACGAAAAATCAGGATGAAATGGAACCGGCGCGACTTCGGACAAAAAGTCGTAGATCGTCCGATGGTTCAACAACACATCGCTCTTATGCCGAATCACGCCGCACATTTCGACTTCAAAAAAGTGCGTTGGAAATTCATCATCCCCAATATGCCGAATGGTCACTACCTGAGAGAGCAAATCCTCTAAAGACCATTGGCTCTCGGTCGCCTGCAAAAGCTGTTTTATTTTTCTGCAATCCCATAGCATTTCGCTTACGAGCGATTCACCTGCCGCTCGGGTGCGAAATATGAGACTTTGGCAGTATCCCAGCCCCGCAAGCCGGCCGACACCCCGAAAGCCACGATTCGAAGTTCCCCGTTTCAAACTTCCACCGAAGGTACCTAACTGCGATTCGAAGTTCTCTTTTCTTACACCAATTCCGTTATCCTGAATGCGAATAGAACGTGAGTTCAAATCTAAGTGGATTTTTACCTTTCCGTCACTTCCTTGTCCGTAAAGTCCTTGGGAGCGCGCTTCGTCAATAGAATCAGCCGCATTCTGAATGTACTCCCGGTAGATTGTCAGTGGGTCGATATACATAGAACTGCTTAGCAGTTCCAAGATGTCTTTCCCGATTGTAGGCTTAGAAAGCGTTCGCCACGAATCAGATTTTGCCGTCTTCTCAGATACTTCGTATGTCATACGAGACTCAATTGAACCGGTTGACTTATCGCGGTGGGCGGTCGAGTACCTGGGATGTCCTCATCCAGCCCGGCATCTTCGACTAACTCTTCTTCGGGAATTTCTATCGTCTTGATAAACCGTTGCCTTTCCCATATCTCTTGTTGTGCCATGGTGGACATGGGCCGATAGTGGCTCAAAATGGCGATCAATTTTCCGTTCGTAAAGGTTGGTATAAGGCGTTCGACATCCTTCAATTCGTAGGTGGAGATAATTTCGGCAAGTTCCTTTTTGTCTGATTCAGTCAGTATTGAAAACTTCGCTTTAAAATCTTCAAACTGATCCTTGCCCTCGAGTCGTTCATACCAGTCACGATTAAATATATAGTGATGGGGGAATAGCAATAAATCATTAAATTCGTTGACATTTTCGCCAAATGCCCGCTTGAAAAAGGAAGGCGAACCACTAACTACTCCGTGAGTCGCTTGAAGTATGATCTGCATTGATCTCAGTTGATATCGGCTCCATTTGGCACCAATAAAACCTCTGTCAGGACGGTCGGTCGGCTGATACCGCATTGGAAAGGACCAGATCCTTATTCCTAACTCCTCATTAAGGTCGATATTGAGTCGCATTCTCTCGTAGAGATCAGCCGGCGAGTCATGAAAATTGTAGAGCATGTAATTCGACAGTTCATGAAGACCGAATTCATGTGAGTAACGGATGGCTTGCTCATAGGGCTTTTTCAGCCCGAGGTGGTCAAACGCAATTCGAAGCGGCTTGATGCAAATCTTTGACAGCTCGCGCAGGAACATCGGATCCTTCGCTAAAATTCTTGCATCAACACCCTGATTGAAATCAACACGCCGTTGTACAGGAGGGCGACCTGGGCGATTGAGTTTGGCGCCGGGCACAAAACCTAGATCACGAATCTCTGCAATGATCTCCTTGAAATTCGGTGACGCCACGACGTTGTTGTCCATCAATGTCAGATCCTTTTTTTCGCCGTATAGTTTTGTGACCTCGTTAACTAGATAGCTCAATGAGGTTGTATCGCGCTGATCACCTTCGAGCTTTGGTACCCCACAAAAGCTGCACTTCCGAATGCAGCCTCGCGAGGCGTATGCAAAGTACGCGTCTCGTACCGGATATTTATACGGGATCTGATCAAGAATATCGTAATCCGGAACTAAATCCTCAATCGGGTTGCCTGATATGTCATCCGAGTACAATTCTCCAACAAAGTCATCCAATTGAAGTGAAATCGCCGGGGCTTCTCCCAACAGGCCTTGAATAAATCTAATTCCTCGCCATCGCGGTTCGCTAATAAACCGGTCATGCATTAGTGACACCGCGATGCCGCCGGCAAAAATTTTATCTGCCTGACCGTTTGCAGCTTTTAAGGCGAAGTCAATGGTTTCTGAAATTCGGGGAAACTCAAAGGAGAACAGAGTTGTGATATAAATCCGATCCCAGGCCGTAAAAAAGACAGCTGGGTCGGTGCCCTTTACGAAGTGGATTTGGTCTCTCTTTCCTCTCGGCCCGTGGTACTGGGCGATTTTCATTAAACCCAAAGGCGGGTACTTATTCCGGTAGCCGGGTTCTAGGAGGAGAATATTCTTGTTTGCCATCGATTTTTGTTTGCGGCTAATGGTTCTTATTCACATTTTGACTTAAAATTTTCTACAATGCTAGCCTGAAAGGCTGATCTCACTTCCTTTCAAAAACATCTATGTCGAAGAAGAAATGGAAAGACCTGTCTCACGAGGATCGCATTAAGTTATTTAAGGACATTAGCAACGAAGAAATCATTGCTAAGTTCATCGCTCCTGAGGATATTGCCGCAAAAGATTTCGAACGGTTTCTTGACAGGGAGCGGCGGTTTTGGCGACCGGATCGACTTGGCGACGCAATACCAACCGGAGCATCTCCAAACAAGGAGACATTGTTAGGCGCTTGGCGGGACCTTAATAAGTCGGAAGCACTTCTTGAATTGATCGATAATAGTATTGATGCGTGGCTTCGCAGGAAGGCTAAATATCCAAGGCACACCACAAAAAATTTACAGATCTATATTGAACAAGATGCAGATTCACTTACTTACGAAGACAATGCTGGAGGCGTCAAGCCTCAAAATCACAACAACTTAGTAAATCCTGGTAATTCTGAAACATCACCATTTGACGCGACGATTGGTAGCTATCGAACCGGCGGTAAAAAAGCGATGTTTAAGCTAGCAGAGGAAGTATCGATAGAAACTAGGTATCGTGACCCTGACGGTATCGTGGATCAAGCCTATAGCGTTCATCTGAACAAAGAATGGCTTGAGGATCCGGTAGAATATACATTTCTAGTATATCCAATATCCTCACCAGAGATCGATTCAGGACACACCCGCTATAGTTTTAAGCTAAGAGACAAGAACTGGAGCGTTGATGAAATTGAGGAAATAACCGCTGAAATTCGAACGGCATATTCGCTGCTGATCGTTCGGTCTCCCGACATCGACATTCACTTTAACAATCGTGAGGAACCGCTCGAACCGCTAGAAGATCTATATAAGTTCTCCGGTGCGACAAACAGACGGGTTGACATCCGCCCCCAACGCGTAACATTCAAGAGTCGCCTGGAATATAAAGGTGAGGAAAGCGACGTAGAGATCGAAGTTGTGCTCGGATGCAGAACAACAACAGGTGTGACTGACGACGACACGTGGGGCATTGACCTGTATGGGAATAATCGGCTGTTTATTTCGCACAATCAAGAAGAGCTTTTCAAATGGTATCAGTTACCCACGGGAAACTCCTCTAAATTGGTCCGTGGATATATAAATATAATCGGGCCAAATGTGTTTGTGCCATGGGACACGCACAAGCGTCATTTAACGACGGATCATCAAATTGTATCGCTTTTGAAATGTAAGGCTATCAAGGATTTCTTCCAGTCTTGGCGCCTCGCTTATCTAGCACTATCGAATTCTTCGGAGTTGAAAGAGACAATCCGAAATCCTTTCGGAAAATGGCACAAGGATGGCGAGGTTCAGGTCCAATATAGCTCGAAGGTTGGAATTCCAGTTTCGCGGTCTCTGCGGACCCCATTGCCTGCGAACGTCCACAAACCACGAGTCGAGGCGGTTACCGGAAAAAAGACCAAACCGATTGTGATCAGCATTAAGGTTACAAAGGAAGAATTCCGTGCGTTAAGGTCGCTTCACGGTATCGGAAGCAAATTAAGCGAACGTCAGGCTGTCGAACAACTCGCAGAGATAATTAAGGCAGATATCCTTTAAGATTTAAAACTCCCTGAAAAAATGGCCGAACAAAGACTACGTTACAGAGCCCGTAAGTATGCTGCGTTGCACCTGCTCCTTGCCAAGTGGATTCGGAACCACGCCGAGGATGGCCCTTACCATTACGTTACGCTCGGCGGGACGGAGCTTAAAGACGTGTCGAGCCTGCAGTGGATCGATCCTAAGCTTGGCAATAAAATATACTCGTTCGAACACGACCTGAATCGCTTCCGGCTTGCAAGCCGAACGGCCGATGTCCTTGTTTCAGGTGGCATGGATCTCAAAATCATACAAGATGACGTTTTCAGCTATGAACGAAAGTCTGACTTGCCACATATCTTTTATATGGATCTTTTCGGGACCTGCAATCGAACATATGTAGGAGAATTTGCCCGATGGTTTGATAATGATGTAGTTAGGTATGGTGATTTGCTGATCATAACCAGTTATTTAGGTAGAAATCCTGGGTGGCAAACGGTTCTGAAACCATATGATGCTGAATTTAGAACACTCAGAGTGTCGGGACAAAAAGAAAAACGAGAGCTATATCGTTC
>JABFSB010000465.1 GCA_013140875.1 Acidobacteriota bacterium | reverse complement strand
CCGCCAGGCGATCTGGGAATCCTTCAAATTGTACCGAGTCGTGGAGACGAATACGTCCGGGATGAATCGGCTCAGGTCCGGGTCCGGATCGTTGCCCGGCACAATAGTTTCGCTAAGCACTTTGGCCGTTTCCTTGTCGACGGAGACGGTATAGCTGTCCTCAATCCCGCCTTGCTCAAGCCGCTTTGAACTCCATGTCACTTCGGTCACGGAATTTCTTACTATTTCGGGCAACACGCGGGCGATGAAGCTTTTCACCTCAGCTTCCTCACCTGCACCCACGGCCAACGAAACGCCCGTGATATTGGCTATTTGGGCAACTCCGTCTTTAGACACATAACCTGACGCCGGTGCGTCGGAAGCGAACGCGGATACTGTGCCATTTTTCAGGATACTATCAGCCCCGCCGTTCATAACGTTGACGCAGCTGTCGATGGCGGATTCGTCGTTACCGAAAAGAACCAAGCTCCCGCGGACAAGGGCAAAGGCTTTGCGGCCATCGTTTGCTGTCCAGGTGAAGTATTTGCCGCCGTGCTTATCCGAGGTGACGAGTTCTATTTCGCCGTCGTAGATCTCGTTAATAAATTCGCCGAGTTTGTTCTCGGTAAAACTTAATGCCTGATAGCTCCACGCGTTTGTCTCGACAACTGCTACAAAGCGAGGTTTAAAATTGAGGACGGCATTTTCATCGGAGACGGCTTCTTCGCTCGTTTGAAAACCGGTGACCGCGACGGAAAGCTTCATGCCGTTTAGTGCCGAGAAATCCGGCACCGATTTGGCCGCGTTCTTGAACGCTTCGTTGTCAGTAATGGCCTTAAGCACGCCGCCAAGGTCTTTCGTTTCGAGGTAAACCAGGGCATCCGCCGGGACAGCAGTTCGCGGGTCGGTCGGCTTTGAGCCGCAGGAAAGCAAGAGAAACGCCCACAGATGGACACAGATAAACACGGATAGGAGAACCGATCTTTTCATAAGCCAATTCGCCTGATGTTTATCCGTTCCTGCGTATCTGTGTTCATCCGTGTTCATCTGTGGTTAAATCTCTTCCCGTTCACGAGCAGCAAAGTTCCGTGTTACAATCCCGACTCAATATGACCAACATTTTCGCAGATAACATCTTAGAGGGTAAAGTTGCGTTCGTGACCGGCGGCGGCACCGGCATAACCGGCGGTGTTGCTCGGGCTTTTGCGGAACACGGAGCGAAGCTGGCTATCACGAGCCGAAAGATCGAGAATCTCGAGGCGATGAAGGCGGCCGTTGAAAACAACGGCGGCGAGTGTTTGGCGGTTGCGGCGGATGTGCGCGACTTTGAGGCCGTACAGAACGCCATCGCCAAAACGATCGAACACTATGGCAAGATCGACATCGTCGTCAACGGCGCCGCCGGCAACTTTCTTTGTGCCGCGAACGAGCTTTCGCCGAACGGATTCGGCACTGTGGTCGATATCGATACGAAAGGCACCTTCAATGTCTGCCGGGCCGCGTTCGAAGAGCTACAAAAATCGAAAGGCCAAATACTGAATATCTCGGCAACACTTCATTACCTTGCGACGCCGATGCAGATACACGTTTCGGCGGCAAAAGCCGGTGTCGATGCGATCACCCGCAATCTTTCGGTCGAATGGGGACCGCACGGCATTCGCGTTAACGGTATCGCCCCCGGCCCTATCGAAGATACCGAAGGCATGAAACGCTTGCTGCCCGAGCCGCTCAAAGAAAAGATAACAAAACGCGTACCTCTCGGCCGGTTCGGGAAAATCGCGGATATCGAGAACGCAGCCCTGTTTCTGGCTTCCGACGCCGCAAGCTACATAAACGGCGTCACGCTGGTGGTCGACGGCGGACAGTGGCTAAAAGGCACGAGCCTCGGCTAACTGTTAACTTTTAACTGAAAAACTGTTAACTGACCAAATAGGAATTCCCCTTTATTTAGTTAACAGTTCGGCAGTGAAAAGTTAACAGTTAACATTTCTATTTTTCAGTTGGCGCGCTTACTTCTGTTTCGGCCTTTTTGTTCTTGCCTTCGCCCAAAACGGCTCTCAGGATCATCATCTTCGCCAAAATGCGCACTTCGCTGCGGTCGAAGCGGCTGGTCAGGTCTCGGGTCTTCTTGAAATCGGCTTTTGCAAGCGTTCGCAGCGTGGCGTCGGCCATGCCGAGTTCGCTGGTCAGGCCGCGGACCATTTGCCCGCCGAAGGCACCGACCTGCACTTCGCCTTCGTCGATCATTTCGCCGGCTACGTCGATGAATTCACCGACCTTTATGAAAGCCGACAAGGTTTCGTTCGCACGCATGATCGTGTCTTCGAGCAATGGAAACGCCCTCTCCGGCTCGGCCTCGGCGTATCCGCTGGCGAGCATCCACGTCAACAGAAAATCCTGATAGTTCTTCGGCTGTGGATTTACCAGTGCCTGAGCTTCCTTCATGATCTCGGCCGCCAGTTCTTTATCGGCCTTCGCAACCTGCGCCGCTAATGCACTCAGCCCAAAAATCTTCTTGTCCTTGCCGGGCGTCGACATCAGGATCTTTCTGGCCTGTGCGACGATCTTCTCTCGTTCTTCTTTCGGAAGCTGCTTATTGGCAAGTTTAGCGACATTGTCCTGCAACTCCTTTTCGGCCTTTTCGCGTTCGAGCCTTTCGCGCTCCTGCTTCTCGGAAACAGAGTTCGCGCTACCTGCTGTAACCACTGGCCCCTTGTAATCCGGAGGCGGCGCGGAGGCGGCAGTGAAGCGATTAGAATCTCTCGCTCCGCCGGAAACCTTTAACTTTGCTTTTATTTGCATCGCTCGCGACGGGCTGTACTTTTCGATGGCGGCCACGTAACCGAGTCCATTCGAATTCTCGCTCTTGTCGTCGAGGATCGCCTGACCGAATGAATCGGCAAGATCTCGCAGTTCGGATTGCGTCAGCATGGGCTTTTTGCCGCCTTCTTTCCGGGAAGCTTCGAACGAATCGCTCGCAGCTCCTAGAAACGAGTTGATCACCCAAAACTGGTCCGGATCGATATTCGATTTCGCTTTTCCCAGCATCGCAACGGCAAGCTCCGCACCCTGTTCCGGGTCCTTTGCGTAGATCTTTTTGAGAATCTCGATATGCTGGTAATTCAGCCCTTTTGTGATGGACGTTTTGGCGAAGTCAGCCGCTTTCGAAGCGTTGGTCTTTGCGATCTCAGCCAGTAGCTGACTTTCAAAATACTCGTCGCGGCTCTCCATCTGCGTTCGAAACTGCGGATTCGAGATGGCCTGAAGGCTGTCGAAATAGAATTGAAACGCCAGTTCAGGGTCATGTTCGGCCAGGCTCATCGCGATCTGCTGGCGGACCTGCAATGCGGTTTGGAACCGGCGTATTACGCGTCCCTTGTCGGATACATCAGAAAAAATCGTGGTGCGATATTGAGACGAGTTATCGTCATCGTCGGGTGTGCCGAACGCGTTCATCTGCTGGTCGTACTGAATCAGCAATTCCTTAAAATTGCCGAACGCCGTCAGATAAAGCGACTTCGCTTCTTTTTCATCGTGGAACCACATCAATCCCGCGAGTTCCGCCGAAAAACTGATTCGGTTTTCCAGCGTTCGAAGATTGTTCACGTCCGCCATCGTTTCACGCAGAAACGCGACGGCCTCTTTCTTCAAGGCGTCAGGGTCTTCGGTCGGCTTTTTGTCGGTCAAAGCTTGTGCGAAACCAAGCTGTGAGACGATCGCGAGCAGTGTGAGAGCGGAAAGGAGTTTTGTTAATTTCATTCGGCCTCCGGCGGTCATTTCGAATATGATAGGTTTGATTGGGGTAAATAGTAAATAGTTATCATTCGCGCGTATCGATAAATTAAATTTCTCGGCGAACTTTGTGTCTTCGGCTTTGTGTATTTTGTGTTAAAAAAAGCCGCTAACACTAAGTACACAAAAGATAAGACGCAAAGGTCACGAAGAAGACGATGCTTTTGGTAATAGATAATTACGATTCCTTCACATACAACCTCGTCCAGTATTTGGGCGAGTTGGGTGCCGAGATGAAGATCTTTCGCAACGACGAGATCACGGTCGATGAGATCGAGTCCGATCTAAAGCCCGACAAGATACTCATTTCGCCCGGACCCGGAACGCCCGATGGTGCAGGGATAACGCTTCAGGTGATTGAAAAGTTCGGTTCGCGTCTGCCGATACTGGGCGTTTGCCTCGGCCATCAGGCGATCGGCCAGCATTTCGGCGGCAAGGTCGTCCGCGGGCCCGAACCGGTGCACGGAAAGCCGGTGGTAGTGAAACACGACGGCCGAACGCTTTTTTCCGGGATCGAGGGCGATTTCAACGCCGGCCGCTATCATTCGCTCGTCGTCGAACGCGAATCGCTGCCCGACTCGCTCGAAATCTCGGCCGAATCGCCGGACGGACTGATAATGGGCCTTCGTCACAAGAAGCTAAAAGTCGAGGGCGTCCAGTTCCACCCCGAATCTATCCTGACCGAGCACGGCAAGCTGATGCTTGGTAACTTTTTGAGTCTGTGAGACGACTTCCATATCGTTGTTGCAGAGGCCCGACCGTTAGGAAGGGCTTAATCACAACGTTGAACGTTAAGCCCTTGCTAACGCGCGGGCTTCCGCAGTTGGCAATTGGCCGATGACTTCGCTACCCTCGTCGATGTGAACTTCCTGGCTCCGTTTGGACTCCTGTACGGGCGGATCGTAGACGCCCGCAACCACTTATATGACAGCGGTAAGCTGCGGTCGTATTCGCTTGGCGCAAGGACGATCAGTATCGGCAACCTGACCACCGGCGGGACGGGAAAGACTCCGATTGTGGCCCTGGTGACCGAAATTCTGGCGAAGAATGGTGAGAAGGTCTGCATTCTCACACGCGGTTACGGGCGTAAAAATACGAAAGAACGCGTTCTAGTTTCGAATTGGGAAAGTGTGTTGGCCGACGCCGCGACAGGAGGCGATGAGCCGGTCGAACTGGCTCGGAGGCTGCTCGGCAAGGCGATCGTCGTCGCTGATGCCGACCGTGTAGCTGCCGCCCAATGGGTACGCAAGAACTTCGCCATCACCGTCTTTGTGCTGGACGACGGGTTTCAGCATCGGCGTGCGGCACGCGATCTCGACATCGTGTGCATCGACGCTACGAACCCATGGGGCAATGGACGCATACTGCCCGCCGGAAACCTACGCGAATCGCTGAAGGAACTTAGACGGGCCGATGCCGTCGTCATAACGCGTTCGAATTTGGTCGGGTCGGTAGATGACTTGGTCGAGCAGATAAAGAAATGGAATCGCGAAGCTCCGATATTCCTGGTCGGCATGCAAATCAGGGCGTTTACGGCCCTGAAAGATCATTCGGCCGAAACTCGGGTCGAAAACACCGTCGGCAAAAAAGCCGTTCATCGCTCATTCGCGTTTTGCGGTTTGGGGAATCCTGATAACTTTCGGCGGCAGTTGGAAAGTGAAGGTGTTGAACTGGCAGGCTTTCGGTCGTTCGGCGACCATCATCGATATATCCAGCCGGACATCGATTTAATTC
>JABFSB010000253.1 GCA_013140875.1 Acidobacteriota bacterium | reverse complement strand
GATCGCCGTCGGCTTTGGCATCTCTACCGCCGATCAGATTGAGGATGTTTGGCGATATGCCGACGCGGCTGTCGTAGGGTCGGCGATAGTCCGTGAGGTTGAGGCCTCGATCGAGAACGGCAATACCGTCGAGCACGTTAGTCGATTCGTACAGGCTCTTCTTCCGGCAATTGCCAAACCGTCGCCGAGAATCTAGAGTGTTAGTTTTGTGTTAAGAAAGGTCTATTTATGCTTATTGTAATGAAACCGGATGCGACTTCGACCGAGATCGATCGCGTCCTGGAAGTGATCGAAACTCTCGGTTTTCGCGGGCACACCATGCCCGGCGAAAATCGTACCGCCATCGGAATTACCGGAAACCGGGGTTCGGTCGATCCCGCCCATTTCGAAAACCTTGCGGGTGTGGCCGACGCGATCCGCGTAACCAAACCTTATAAGCTGATTTCAAAAGAACTACGGCCGGAAAAGTCGATCATTAAGGTCGGCAATGCAACGATAGGTGGACCGGAGCTGGCGATTATCGCCGGTCCGTGTGCAGTGGAGACAGTCGATCAGGTTTTTGCCGCCGCCGAAGCGGTTGCAAAAAGCGGTGCAAAGTTCTTCCGCGGCGGCGCATTTAAGCCTCGTACTTCGCCGTACGCTTTTCAGGGCAAAGGCGAGGACGGGCTGAAGATCCTTGCCGATGTTCGCGACCAGTTCGGGCTGAATATCGTGACCGAGGCGATGGATGAACACGGCATCGACCTTGTTGAAAAATATGGCGATTGCATCCAGATCGGTGCGAGGAATATGCAGAATTTTTCGCTCCTGAAATACGCCGGCAAAACGCGCAAGCCGGTGCTGTTGAAACGTGGTCTTTCGGCTACGCTTGACGAATTCATGCTGGCGGCCGAGTACATTATGGCCGAGGGAAATTACGACGTGATCCTCTGCGAACGCGGCATCCGAACGTTCGCCGACCATGCCCGCAACACAATGGATCTCTCGATCGTGCCTGCCCTTCACCGATACACCCACCTGCCGGTCATCGTCGACCCGTCACACGGCACCGGCCACAATTACATGGTCACGCCGTTGGCCCGTGCCGGCGTCGCCGTCGGGGCAGATGGTTTGATTATCGAAATTCACCCATGCCCGGAAGAGGCATTGTGCGATGGAGCACAGGCGTTGACTCCGGTTCAATATGCCGCGCTCGTCAGCCAGGTAAACGAAATTTACAAAACTGTCGAAAATTACGAACCGGCGTTGGCCATTTTGTAGAAAGGCGGACGGATCAATCGGATATACATTTCCGGACCCACACCGCTAACTCGTCCTCTTCAATCGACCCTTCCGCAAGTTTCAGGATCGTTATGTACTTGTCCTCCTGGCCTGCTTTGAAATCGGCACCGTTGGCGGCGAGAAATGTTCGCATTACCACCAAAGCGGTCCGTTTATTTCCGTCGATGAAAGGGTGATTTTTGGCAATTCCGAATGCGTAGCTCGCCGCAAGTGCCGCAAGGTCAACGTCCTCGCCATAAGCGAGCAAATTTTGCGGACGAGCCAAGGCCGATTGCAGCAATCCTTGGTCACGAATACCCTCACTTCCGCCATGCTCGGCGATCTGACGGCCGTGTATGGCGGTTACCGTTTCTTCCAGTATCCAAACAAAATCCATCATCTAATCTGCCAGTTTTCGAAGTACGTCGCGGTCTTCCCTCATTACGCGTTCGGCAATCTCCATCTGCTTCGCCACGACCGGATCGTAGGCGCTAAGTTCGATCCCGCTCTTTGTCTCAAACACGAGAATACTGTCGCCTTTCTTTGCTCGCAGCTTTTCAAGAATATCTCTCGGCAAGATAACACCCGTCGAATTTCCAATCGCCGTTAATTTTAATGTAGCCGTCATAAATAACCTCCAGAGTAAGTATAACAAATGTTATAACGTCGCTCAATAGAATAAAAATCCGTGCGGGTTCCAGATACCTGCACGGATTTTTGCTGTTCGCTCGACCGCCTTTTGCCTATTTGGCCAAACGAAACCTCATGATGCTGTAAAGTTGAACGTAACAGCTAACGACTGCCGTTACGATCAGAAGGCTGAACGGGATAAAACGCATTGCCTCCGGCAGAAAAACACCCAGCGATTGCCTGAATATCAGGCCAAGCACTATCGCAAAAGAGGCAATAGCAGCCCGTCCGATCACCCAGCGTTCAAAACCTGGCTTTTCGCCATTATATGGTAAAAAGTAAGGAAATACCACAAACATTATCAGCGTAACTGCCGACAAAAAGCCTTCGAAACCAAAGGCAAAACGCTGACCGCAATCTAGGGCCAGGAAGAAAAGAACGAACGTCGTGTCGAGGACAAAACTGCGACCCTCGGCTTTTTCGGCATAGTTATGCCGCGCCTGCGTAATTGTTCTCATAATATTTTGAAACTGTCCGCGACCGCTTGTATTAAGCGTCGGCGATCACTTTTTGCCCGTCTTGCTGAACTGTTTATAGGCAACACGAAACAGTTCCGACAAAGCCTTGGCCGTTTCCGGCGTCAGTTTTTTGTCCGCCCGAAGGTGTGCCTCGACAATTTCCGGCGTTGCCTCATGCGGATAATAGATCACCGGCTCGACATCCGACGCGGCTTGCTTGTTCATGACCCGGTCGATCGGCATGTCCAGCCAGCCGGTCAGCCGTGCAATGTTGTCGGCATCCGGTTTACCCGTGCCGTTCTCTATACGCGAAAGAGTCGAGGCAGAAACATCGGTGACGTCGGCTACGTCACGCAAGCTCAAACTCAACTCTTCCCTTCTGCGTTTGATCGCCCGGCCTAATTCGACCGTATTGACGAAGTTAATATTCTTAAAAGCCATAATTTGTCCTCCCAAAAACGTCTAAGATCTGCGGTGTCACAGGTGCTTAGTGCATTTCACGGATAAAACATAACACAGTGAAATCTTAAATGCAACACCTCGTTTCATGCTTGCAACTATAATATTTTTATGGTACGCTGTTTCACAGATAGCACGACTGCCGTGCTTTTGAAAAAATAACTGAGCAGCAAAATGTCTGATCCGCTGCGAACAGAAGCCGCCGAATTGCCTAAAAAATGGCCGGATCTCAGACACCGGGTAAAGCATTAAAAGCAGACCGGCTTAGCAATTAAGGAGAACTTATACAATGCGACAGAACAAAACCGTAGAACAGGCCAACTTCGATAACATCCTTGATTTCGGTACCACGCTTAGCAAACTGCGTAAAAACGTCGATCCGGAACTTGTCCGCACACGCGAAACGCGGCGTGACCGAAACGGGAACATACAAACGGTCGAGTATGTGGAATGGCACACGGTTGCCGACATTCTGGACGAGTCGGCGCCCAACTGGGAACATTCGGTCAAGGACATCCGCCGGATCGGCGACATTATGACCGTAACGGTTGCGATCACGATCGACGGCGTCACTCGCGAAGGTATCGGTACCGGTATTGCCCAGAGCGAGACCGGCATAAAGAAGGCCGAGCACGACGCGTTGAAAAGAGCCGCCGTAAAATTCGGCATTGCCCGCGAGTTGTATAAACGAGAATTCGAATCCATCGAAAATGAGCCGGTGACTGCCGATGCCGTTACGGAAGGTTTCCCGGCCGATCCGATAGCCGCCAGCCTTTCCGATCTTGTGACCGCGAAACAGCTTGGCATGATCCGCGCGATCGGTCGCGAATCGGGGATAGATACCGAGGGAGAATGCAGCCTGCTGTTGAAATGCTCGGTAGCGGAGTTGTCGAAGAGAGCGGCTTCTTCGTTCATCGACCATTTGCAAAAGGCTCAAAAACACCCGGCCGCCGCGATGCCGCCGCTTCGCCGGGCCGGCTGAATTTAGTTCCACCCAATGTTTTGAGTTGCGGTCTCCCGGCAGGCCCGCTGCCCGTTTTTGGCGGTCCCGTGCTGAACTCGCAACTCAAAACTCCCCTTTCCACAGGAAGTTATAGAAAAAAAGACGATCAAGTGTTATCCTTTCGAAAATCGAGCAAGGAAGGCAACAAGATGAGCGCAAACGAAGACCTGGCGAAATACGCCGGATCGTGGAGCGGAACAAATAACTTGTATTTGTCATGGGAGCAGGAACCTTTAAGGCAATCTCCGTCAACTTTGACCGTCTCATTAAAGGCGAACAAACAATTTGTCGCGTTTGACTATACTTGGGCCTATGAAGGCGAGCCCCAGGAAGGAATGATACTTCTCGGATGCGATAAGAAATCGGACGCCGTTCAAACGGTGTGGACCGATTCATGGCACAGCAGCCATACGCTAATGCTTTCGGACGGCAAGGTTGCCGATGACGGCTCGATCTCCGTCAAGGGATATTACAAGGTCGAGGGCCATCCCGACTGGGGCTGGAGAACGGACCTGATTCCGGCGGGTGAAAGCCTCAGGATCGTTATGTACAACGTTTCTCCCGACGGCGAGGAAGAATTGGCGGTCGAGACGGATTTTTCGCGAACTTGATCCAGCCCGTTCGCTGCCCGTCGAAAACGCGAGGTAAAGGCGAATGAAATTGGCGAATATCACAGCGATACTGATAGTGTCGATTTGCCAGTATATCTTTGCCCAACCTCTTCGAGCGGTCGACCGCACCGCGGACCGGACTCAAATACTTGCCGAAATAGAATCTATATCGAAGGCCTACGTCGGCCGAGATCCGCTTCCGTTCGAAAGTATCTATCTTGAGAATTACGTCAGCATTCGAGAGAAGCCGGTTTACAATGTCCGCGAACAGTTGATCGCGATGATGAAAGCCGACTCCATCATCCTGAACGCCGGCAAAAAACTGGATTACGAGACGCTTTTCTACGAGACCGAGAATCCGCAAATACGCTTCTACGGCCGTGCCGCATTGGTGATAAGCACCAAGAAAAACCTGTGGCAATATCACAGCCAGAAGTGTTTGACCAAAATGGTTTCGACCGAGCTTTGGGTAAAGCCCGAACGCGACTGGAAACTTGCCGCCGGACACGCCACGACGTTCCAATGCGACCCAAAACCTTATCATCCGATCCACAAGGCCGTGGCCACGATACCTGCTCGCGGCAAACCCGTAAATACCGACCCCGAATCCGAACAGCAGATCCGCGAATTGCTCGGCGCATTCGCCAAGGCACAGGCAGCAGGTGGAAAAACCTACGATAGCGTTCTTGAATCCGTTGTCGTGAAAGATTTTAAAGCCATCGATCTGAGCGGCGAAAGCGTTACCGATCTTTCGACGCTGGCGGACATTCAGGCGCCTGCCGCGGCTCGCTCGCCGGGCCTTAGAAATCAGGATGACGCCCTTGTCATTTACCCTGACGCGGCCGTTTACACGTTTAAGGTCCGCCCGCCCGCTGCTTCTCCGGCCAATAACCTTTCAAAACAGTGTTCGATCTTTTTCGTAAAAACGGAGAATCGCTGGATGATCGCCGGAGCCCACGTAAGCAAATACCTGGCGGACTGATCGAAATTGATCATAAAGAAAACTATTTACGTTTCCGGACCGTAAAAGAA
>JABFSB010000050.1 GCA_013140875.1 Acidobacteriota bacterium | reverse complement strand
GTCGCAGTCCTTTTTAGATTTGATGGACTTCCAGCTTTGACACCTTTAATTCCACGTTTTATAGTCAAATTGCAATTGAAATTCATTTTCAATAAATGAAAAGCACAATACTTCCGCAGTGAGAAATGCGCCACCGTTCATTTACTTTTCGACATTAGAAGGAGTAGGACGCCAGGCATGGAAAAAAACAATATCGAAACGAGTAGAAACAGTCGGGCAAATCAGGTGGAAATCTGGTACTGCGGCGGCTGCAAAGCGGTCCATCTTGGTGTTGGAGAAACTCGGGTGAGTTTTGATCGCCAGCGGTTCTCCGAGTTTGCGACGATGGTGGCCGAGATACATTACGACAGCTTTGAAAACATCGGCGTCTTTGACCTTCTAAACATCGCGAACGAGATCGATGTCGAATCGACAGGGGAACGCCGGTCGAACTAGAATGAAGACGATCCGAACAATTGTCTTTTGGATGCACCTTGTCTCGGCCCTAGTCTCCGGTGTCGTGATTTTCATAATGTGCCTCACCGGCGCGTTGCTGTCGTTCGAGCGGCAAGTGATCGAGTTTTCGGAACGGGATGAGCGTCACGTTAGCATTCCGGCTGGCGGGCAAAAGCTGTCCGCACAACAGATCATCGACCATGTGAAGACCGAACGGCCTGAGGCAAAGCCCGCGTCGATGACGATCGTAAATGATCCGCACGCGGCCTGGACGATCGGTCTTGGACGCGACGGATTCTTGTTTCTCGATCCGTATACAGGAGCCATCAGGGGCGAAGGCAATAAGACCGTTCGTAATGTAATGTCGGAGCTCAGGAACTGGCACAGATACGTTGCGATGTCGGGCGACCAACGGCCGACTGGCAGGCTGGTGACCGGCATTTCCAACATCGTGTTTCTTTTCCTCGCGATCTCGGGGCTCTATATTTGGATGCCGCGAATGCTGACCTGGAAACTGATCAAGCCGGTGCTTTGGTTTCGCGGCGGGCTTCGCGGAAAGGCACGCAATTTCAACTGGCACAACACGATCGGGTTTTGGACATCGCTGTTTCTGATGATTTTCACGTTGACCGCCACGGTGATCTCGTTTCAGTGGGCGAGTGATTTATTGTTCACTCTAACGGGCAATGAAGTACCGCCGCAGTCGCAAAACCAGAGCGGCCAACAGACGGAACAGCCTTACGCTTATCCAACCAACCTCGACGCTCTTTGGCCGATTGCCGAAACGCAAGCTGCTGGTGGGAAATCGATCAGCCTTCGTCTTCCGATTGAGAAAAATGCGGCGGTGTTCACTATCGACGAAGGTATTTATTGGAATATTTTCGGCCGATCGACTCTTACACTCGACGCCTCAACGGCCGCCGTTTCTAAATGGGATCCGTACGGCGAACGAAATTCGGCACAGCAACTGCGCTCGTGGTTCCGATTCACTCACACAGGTGAGACCGGCGGCATTGTCGGGCAGATCATCGGATTCATGGCCTGCGTCGGCGGAGCGTTTCTGGTTTGGACCGGATTCTCGCTCGCGTTTCGCCGGTTCGGAAAATGGATCAGACGTGGCTCTAACGGCGAGATCGATCCGATACAGTCAGGAATAGAGAATAACGAATAGCGAAAGTTTCAGTACACCGCCAACATAACCTTTCCTTTATAACCGTAAACCTAAGTTTCCAGAAACTTACGGCACCTCGCCCGAGGTGCCAAACTATTTTCGGCGAAATGCATTTAAAGCGCGTACCGTTTATTCTTTAGCACTTATGGAGTCGACCACTTATGGCCAGCTTTTGAAGGAGAACCGAAACTTCCGCAACCTGCTTGCGGGCCAGTTTATCTCTGAGCTCGGCAGTTGGTTTAATTTCATCGCCAGTTTGGGATTAGTACGAGTCGTGTCGGAGGCGTCGCCGCTCGCCGCCGGCATTTTGTTCGTTTGCCGCATTCTTTCGTTCTCGCTGTTTTCGCCGATCGCCGGCACCTTCGTCGACCGTTTTTCGAGGCGGACGGTGATGATCGTGACCGATCTTGTTCGGGCCGTTGTCGCTTTAATGTTTTTGCTGGTCACGGATTCCGGCGATCTTTGGATAGCGTTTCTGGCGACGACTTTGTTGTCCGTTTTTAGCGCCTTCTTCGACGGGGCAAAGAATGCCGCGACGCCGAATTTAACGGGAAAAGAAGGGCTGCTGGCGGGAACGGCACTGATGTTCTCGACCCGATTTTTACTGATGGCGGTCGGGTCTGCCTTGGGCGGATGGGCATCCTACGTTTTCGGTTATGAGATTGCGTTCATAATCAACGCCGCGTCGTTTCTCGTGTCCGCGTATACCGTCTGGCTGATCCCGGAAGAAGCGGTCCGCGAGGCAGAGACTGCCGAGCGCGTCGACCGTCCGTCATTTCTTTTCGAATTGAAAGAAGGCCTGCGTTACACGGTCGAAAATCGATTTGCGTTTACGATTCTGATAATGAACGTCATATGGGCGACGGGCGGCGGAGCGATCAATATTGTTTTTGAGCGAATGGGCGGTGTTTTCTTTGCGGAAAAGGAAAGCTGGAATCCGGATGTGGCGGTCGCTTTGTTGTGGACGGCGAGCGGCTTCGGGCTTTTTCTGGGAATGATGATCGCGCACCGGACATCGATCTATCTCGACCGCAGCGGACGAACTTATAAATTTATCGGCTGGACGCTGATCGTTCACGGCCTCTTGTTCGCGGTTGGCGGGGTGATGCCGACGCTCTGGCTGTTCATGATCTTCGCGTTTGTTTCGCGGGCGATCGTAGGCGTTGAATATGCGATCCAGGAGACGCTGTTCCAACGCAGCCTGCCCGACTATATTCGCGGGAGAATATCGACGCTGGACCGCGGGGCCGAGTTGACGATGTTTGCGGTATCAAGCTGGATCGCCAGCCTGCTCATCTATGGCGTTTCGCCACAAGTGCTGACCATTTTTTCGGGGCTGTTGGCAGGAACGGCCGGCTTGGTATGGTTTGTTCGCGAACGTCAGAACCGGGAGCGGTAGCGACCGGATTCCTGGCGTTCGCGAACAACTAGGCAGTTATGATAACCGCTCTCGTTCCGGTGAGCTCGGTAAAATCCTTGGTATAGATGGTGTCCACGCGGCGAATTGCGCTAATGACGTTGACGATCTCTTGCGTAGAAACAAGCCCGCCCTCGACGTGAGCGATCGCCCAGGTCTTGATATGCGTTGCCTTTGCCATAGCATCGCCTAGTATTTTTAGATACTGCGATTTCGTTTCCACCGGCCCGCCGAGTTTTCCCAGTCGCGAAGACTCGAAATCCTGCCAAAAATCGTCTCCGCCGCGAAGCCATTCTTCGCGCCAAACTGCTTTATCGAGAACCGCGGTCCTGCCGCCGCTGCCGGCGGCGGGAAGCCTGAGAAACATAAGATCGGCCGGACTTTCGGCGATGAAATCCTCCGCCGGTTTGTTCTGACAGCCATTGTTTTGGCGGTTATTGAAAGCTTCCGGGCTCGAGGTCCACAGGCGGCGAAATACGTTCGACAGCGGCTGGCGCAGGTCGCGTGTTTCCTCGCCGAACGACAGGACATAGTCGCCGACCGCCATTACAAGGCTCGCTGCCATCGCGAACGCAAATGGGGATTCCAGCCTTTCAAGGTTGCGGCGAATATTATCGAACCACCACGAATCCGTTTCGCTAAACCAATTTCGCAGTGCCGGATTTTGAAGCCTGTTGCCGGGAACGTAAACATCTTCAAGCACCGCGTTGATGTTCTCGTCCGTCAGCTTCTCGCCATTGTTTTGAATGATCGCCAGTGCCCGCGTCCACGCCGATTGCAGGGGATCGTTTGCCAGTACGCGAACATCGCCGTGCTTTAAATAGGCACCCAGCGTTGGATTGCTTGTGAATGGCAAGGCGACGGACCTGTAATCCTGCCGCCTCAGAATGTTCAATTCGAACGCAAGCCAGCTACGCGGCGTAAAAATAGATTGTTTACTCATGATCCGGCTTTATGTTCGGAAGAGATTCTTCAGGTGAAGAAGCGGGTGCTTGTTCGTTGGACAACTGCGGCTCGGCCGTCGGCAAAGCGAGTGGTGTCGTTTCGACGATTTCGGTTTGGGCCGGCGGCAATTCAGCCTGCACCGGTTTTTCCACTTCGAGAAAATCGATATATTCGCTGCTGAAAAATGCCTTGACCACTTTTGGGTCGAATTCGAGGCCGATCCAGTCGTTCAGATAAACCTTTGCCTCGGCCACCGACATCGCCCTGCGTCGGGGGCGGTCGTCACGCAATGCGGCGAACGAATCCGCGACGCGAAGTATGCGTGCGGCCAGCGGTATCTGCTCGCCTTCGAGCGCGTCGGGATAGCCGCTGCCGTTCCACCATTCATGATGCCAGCGAATCAGAAGCTGAACGCCCCGCGAAAATCCGCGTTTCGACGCCTCCTGCTCACCGATCACAGGATGACGCTGCATGTCCATCCGCTCGGCGGCGGACAATGGGCGGTTTTGTTTTATGTAATCGCGGTTCATTACCAGTTCGCCGAGGTCATGCACAAGGGCCGCTTGCTGCATGAACTCCCGGTCGTGGGCGGCGAGGTTGAACTGTTTTCCGATGGCGTCGGCGATCGCGGCGATACGCAGGCCATGGGCGTGCGTATAACCTTCAAAGGCGTCCATCTCCGACGAGATCTCAAGGAGCTTATCTTCGAAATTCGATTCTTTAGCCAGGGTCGCTTCCATAGGTCAGATCGCAGTCAAGAAGAAATCTTAACAGGTTGGCGGTCAGTTCAAAAACGGCGAGCGGCTGAGGGGAGAAAGCTATGCGTGGGATCGAGGAGAATTGGCCTTACTGCGTGCGGGCTTCCGCACTGCGGATCTGGGTTAGAAGGCGGCGGGCATCGGCGTTGTCGGGAGCCAATTCGAGGAAGCGTTTCACTTCACCCTCGGCACGCTTGAGCAGGTTGTTATCCATAAAGAACTCTACCAGCATGAGTCGGATCTTCGGGTTTTTGGGATCGAGTTTTGCCGCGGCCTGTATTTCGCCCTCGGCCTTATGCCGCTGCTTTTCGTCGTACGAAAGCGCCTTGCCGTAATAGGCCCGATAGAGTGCGTTTTCGGGGTTGTAATGGGCCGCACGGCCGAGGAACGGCACAGCCCGGTCGTACTCTTCGTCCATCAGCAGGCTCAAGCCCGCCTCGAAGTTTTCGAGGCCCTGTTCGGTCTTACTGTCGACCTTTTCACCTTCCTCGACCTTTACGCCCTGGGCCTTGAGCTTTTCGCGCGTTTCGAGGTCCTTGCGTATCTTGAAGTCATAATTTTCCCGCGTATCCGTGGATTTCAGGTTGTCATAGGCTACCTGTACGCTCGAAAATGCGGAATGGATCCGCTGCAGCATTTCCGCGGGTTCGCGATGGTAGCGGTCGGGATGGAAAAGCTTAGCGAGCGAAAAATACGACGCCTTGATAAAACTGACCGCAGCCCGGGGGTCGACTCCGAGAACGTCATAGTGAGTTTTTCCGGCTTCGACACGGGCGAGGTATTCGTCCAGCGAGATATCGAGCACCTGATTCTCGGGCTGCGGCTGCTCATCCGCCGCCATGTTTTCGTGCTCGACCTCAACTGCCGGCGGCTCGGCTTTCGATCCGTTGCCGTTCATCTCGACCGCCGGTTTAGATGCCTGTTTTACTAGTGATACGCGTGCTCCGCGGATGGCTCCGATACGGTTTTCCGAGAATGCCGCGTTCCAATCATGGCGCCTGAGCATTCCGCCCAGCCACAGTACGTACAAGGTCTGCAGGAATCCATTCTCCGGCAGCCCGCATTCGAGAGTCAGGTCCTCTATCCTCCGCGGCTCGACCGAGAAACGCTGAAGAACATAATCTTCGTGGCTTTGCAGATAACCGTTCGCGCCCACGTCGGCAATTTTTTCGAATCTTTCCTGGACGCTTCTGAATCTGGCAAAAACAGTTGCGGCAGGTACGCACCGGGCGTAATCCATCATCAATTTATGAGCATCGACGGAAAAAATGAGATCTTCGCGTGAGCGTACCAACGGGCTGTAATGCCACTGGCCGTCCGGCCAGGTAAGCGCGTCGATAATTATCTTTTCGATCTGCTGTACAATGGCGGCATCGACTTCGTCCTTGGTTAGAACATTTTCGCGCACCAGCATCGTTGCAAATTCCACGTCATTGGCGCATTGGGGCAGACCGGAGAGCCGCGATTGTTCGATCCTTTTTGAATCGAGCAGAATGTTTAAAAGCCGGTTGCCGCGGGCGTTCGATACACCGAACACAACATCGCCGTCCCGGAAATAGATGATCGATCTGCTTTCACCGTGCGAAAGACGCATCGAACCGCCGAGCTTCGCCTGTCCGATCTCGACCAATAATTCGGCGAACGGGTTCACTTTAAAGCTTCCTTTGTGGTCGAGCGGATTTTGAGGGGTCATCGGTACGGTAAAGCTGTGGGTGGTAAAACTTGCGGCCAGAAAGATTCTATCAAATCTTAAGGGCAAAAGTTAAGCACGAAATTGAATCCGGCGTTTTTTGCGTCGATACATGTTGGGATGCTCCATGTTTTCGAAATAAAGAGGGAAAAACTGCGGCTGTGGCAGGCGCCGGGTGAAAGCTTTGAACATGTGTTGATGAAGGCTTTAGCATACACACTCTTTATACGGGAACATCCTAAATTACAGGTCGAGGTGAGAGTGGGATTGCGTTACAAGCCCGATCTTGTGGCGATCGCCGAGGACGGAGGATTCGATCTGTGGGTAGAGTGCGGTATGGTCTCGATCGCAAAAACGGCATGGCTTTTGAAACACAGCTCGGCAAAACGGATCGTTATATTCAAGATAGGCGTTGGCATTGAACAATTGACCAAACAGCTCAGGGCCGAAATTCCGGCGAAATACCGTCCTGGAGGGCGGTTGACGATCTTCAATTTCGTTTCGGATATAAGGAATTTGACAGCCTCAAAGCAAATTGCGAAAGTTTCAACAGATTGGTATACGACGACCCAGGTTTAACCTAAGTTATTGATGGAAAAGAGCCTCGAAATAAGGGAGTGTACGACGCTTGACGAAATGGTAGCGTGCGTCGATCTGCAGCGGGAAGTTTTCGCCCTGCCCGAGGTCGAGCTTTCGCCAGTCCGCCATTTTGTCGTGACGAGGAATGCCGGCGGTTTTGTTCTGGGAGCTTATTCGGACGACGAATTGATCGGTTTTGTGCTCAGCGTTCCGGCATTTTTGCGCGATGAAAAAGCTTTTTATTCGCACATGACCGCCGTCCGCGCCGATTTTCAGAGTCACGGTGTAGGGGCGAAACTAAAATGGGCTCAGCGCGCACGGGCACTTGAGCTCGGGGTCGAATATGTTAAATGGACGTTCGAACCGTGGAAGGCGCGCAACGCTTATTTCAATCTTGAGAAGCTCGGTGCGGTCATGAGCGAGTACGCTCGGAACTTTTACGGAACGGACTATTCCACGGCGGCACAAACAGGTTCCAAAATAGGGCTTGCCAGCGATCGCCTGTTTGCCGAATGGCACCTGAAAAGCGACAAGGTCGAAGCCCTGGCCGCTGGAGAAAAATGGGTCGACAAAGGTGAACCGTTGGTAAACATCGCTGTGCCGAACGACTGGTTCGCTCTGCTTGCGAAAAGCACGGATGAGGCATTGGCGGTTCAGGCTCGGATACGCAGAGATTTCGAATTGGCTTTTGGGCAAGGCCTGGTTGCCAGAGGTTTTTTACGCGACGAAGAACATCCCACTTACTTGCTGTATTGACCTTTGTCAAAATCACAGAATTGTCAATTATAAACTTCTAATTGTAAATTGTTATTTCTAAAAGATTTATCAGTGTCCAATTAATAATTAATAATGTGTAATTAATAATTTGTGCCAGCTATGAACGACAACCCCATTCTAATAAAGACCTTTGCTTTCTCGATACGGATCATCAAGCTTTATCGCCACTTGGTTGATGAACATAGAGAATACACTTTAAGCAAAGAACTGCTCGTCGCGGGAACGCACATCGGAAAGCACGTCAAAGAAGCGGTGAGTGCAGAATCAAGGCAAAGTTTTACAACCGAAATGGGTTTAGCTCTTCGCAAGGCGTCGGAGACGGAGTACTGGCTGCAGCTGATTCACTTCGCAGAGCTTGTTAACGAAAAAGAATTTGAATCCATCGACGCAGACCGGCTTGAGATATTCAAGATGCTGACGAAGATAACTAAAACATCCCGAGAAAGGGCTTAAACATGTCACTAGCGAATACGGTCGATTCAGATATCGGAAAAGCGAAGACGCTGCCGAGCGCATTTTATCTCGATCCGCATTATTTCGAATTGTCGAAGGAACATATTTTTGCCCGTTCCTGGCAGTTTGCCGCCGGGCCGGAAGCGGACGTTGATCTGACGCCTGTTACCCTTTTGCCCGGTTATCTCGACGAGCCGCTGCTTCTAACGAAACAAGGTAAATGCCTGTCGAACGTCTGCACGCATCGCGGAAAAATACTGGTCGAGCAGGCGTGCGACGCGAATCTGATCCGCTGCGGTTATCACGGCCGGCGTTTCTCGCTTGACGGCAAATTTCTTTCGATGCCCGAATTCGACGAGGTCGAAGATTTTCCAACTGACGCGGATGATCTTAAGGAAATCGCGGTGGCCGAGCTCGGCGGTTTTAGATTTGTTTCGCTGGAACCGGCTGAAAGTTTTGCAGATTATGCCGACGGTGCGAAAAATCTTTTCAGGTCGATCAAAGCTCCGCTAAATCTGACTGAAACTCGCGACTATGAGGTAAACGCGCACTGGGCTTTGTACTGTGAAAATTACCTGGAAGGTTTTCACATTCCATACGTGCATAAGAGTCTAAACGAGGTTGTAGATTACGGCTCCTACACCACCGAAACATTTCGTTATTCAAGTGTTCAAACCGGCTACGGTGACAAAGGTGAACCCGCCGGACGTTATCTTTTTGTCTTCCCGAACACGATGTTCAATTTTTATCCGTGGGGTGTTTCGGTGAACGTCGTCGAACCGATCTCGCGCGCGAAAACGCGTATTCGTTTTCTAACTTACATTTCCGACGAATCGAAGCTAAACACCGGTGCAGGTGCCGACCTGCACGGTGTCGAACTGGAGGACGAAGCCGTCGTCGAAAGCGTGCAGAAAGGCATCCGCTCGCGGTTCTATTCGCACGGCCGATATTCGCCGACCCGCGAACAGGGAACGCACCACTTTCATCGATTGATCGCGGAGTTTATGGGTTGACCGCAGGGTATAACCAGAGTTATACTAACGGAATGAAAACAGCAATTTCAGTCTCGGACGACGTATTCGTACTAAGCGAAAAACTTGCGAAAAAATTGAAGACATCCAGAAGTGCGGTTTTCGCCATGGGTATCAAGAAACTGAGCGATGAACTCGACAAAGAGGCGATGATCGCGCGTATCAACAAGGTTTGCGAAGAAGTTGACACCTCAGTCGATCCGGTACTTCGAGAATATACGTACAGGAAATTGCGGAAGGCCGAATGATGATCAAGCGGGGGCAGCTATATTGGCTCGACCTGGGAGAGCCGCGTGGTTCGAGTCCCGGATATTGCCGCCCAGGTGTCGTAATTCAAGACAATCATTTCAACAGAACAAACCTCAACACCGTTGTGGTTGCTCTTGTAACAACCAACCTCCGACTTGCTTTAATGGACGGCAACGTCCTGCTCACTCCCAAAGCCAACGGCGTCAGAGAGCTTTCCGTTGTTAACGTTACTCAAATCTACACGGTCGATAAAGAGGAACTGGTCGATCGGATAGGCAATGTAACAAGAGCTGAGTTAGAACAGATCGACAACGGACTGAAGCTCGTGCTTTCGCTTGGACCGAATGAAAAGTGAGGGAACTTTAAATTTGGAGTTGAACGCGCTCCGTGCCGAGATTGAACGGCATAACGACCTTTATTATCAGCAAGCCGCCCCGGAGATCTCGGATTTCGAGTTCGACAAACTGCTTGAGCGCCTGAGGCAGCTTGAGGCCGAGCATCCCGACCTGATCACGCCGGACAGCCCGACGCAGCGGATCGGCGGCAAGGCCGAAAGCCTTAAGCCTTTCATGCACACGGTTCCGCTGATGTCGCTGGATAATTCCTACGATCTCGACGATCTAAAAGCTTTCACCGAGCGCTGTGAAAAACTTGCCGAAGGGCGCTTTCTGGAATATGTCGCCGAGCTTAAGATCGACGGCCTCAGCGTTTCGCTTCACTACGACGATGGCATTCTTAAAGTCGGCGCGACGCGCGGCGACGGCTCACGCGGTGATGACATAACGCCGAACGCCAGGACGATCAAAACAATTCCGTTAAAACTTAAGAGCGATTCTCCCGCCCATGCCGAAGTGCGTGGCGAAGTGTTTATTTCGCGTTCGCAGTTTCAAAAAAACAACGCCGAGCTTGAAATGCAGGGCGAAAAGACATTCGCCAATGCGAGAAATTCCGCGTCGGGCACGCTGCGGATGTTGGATTCGGCCGTTGTTGCTTCACGCCGCCTGGATATGTTTCCTTATGACGTTTTTCGCGGCAATCAAAAGATGTTTCCGACGCACTGGGAGAATTTCGAATGGCTTGCCCGCAACGGTTTTAACGTCAATCCTAACCGGGCATTGTGTCGCGGCTTTGATGATCTGACCGCTTTTATAAACGAGATGGAAGCCAAACGCGATGGTTTCGATTACGAGATAGACGGCGTTGTGGTAAAGGTCAATTCAACTGCTTTGCAACAGGAATTCGGGGCGACGACGAAAGCCCCGCGATGGGCGATAGCGTATAAATATCCGGCACGGCAATCGACGACAAAGCTGCTTGATATTCAGGTTCAGGTCGGGAGAACCGGGGCATTGACGCCGGTTGCATATCTCGAGCCCGTGCTTCTGGCGGGAACTACGGTTGCCAGGGCATCGCTTCATAACGAAGACGAGATCAAGCGGCTGAATATAAAGATCGGCGACACGGTTTTGATCGAAAAAAGCGGCGAGATAATCCCGCAGGTGCTCGGCGTGGTCGAGGCGAAGCGTGACGGGAGCGAAACGGAATACCGATTTCCAATCGTGTGTCCGGTTTGCGGTTTCGACGCCGTCCGGCCCGAGGGCGAGGCCGTGCGCCGCTGTTCGAATCCGGATTGTCCGGCAAAGATAAAAGGCCGGCTAGGCTATTTTGCGTCGCGAAAGGCAATGGATATTGAAGGCCTTGGCGATGTGCTTATCAACACGCTTGTCGATTCCGGAATGGTCAAAGACGTTGCCGATCTTTACGCGATAAAGACCGAAGATATCTCGAATCTCGAACGTAAAGGCGAAAAGTCGGCCGTAAAATTGATCGAGCAGATCGAAGCGAGCAAAACGCGAGGCCTGCAGCGGTTGCTTTACGGCATCGACATTCGCCACGTCGGCGAACGCTATGCAAAGATCCTCGCCAACCATTTTCGCGACATCGACCGCATCGCCGAAGCGGGAGTTGAAGAACTCGACGACATCCATGAGATCGGCCTGTCGGTTGCGGAAAGCGTCCACGAATGGTTCCGCGACGTTAAAAATATCGCTCTTGTCGCACGCCTGAAATTTGCCGGCGTCAAAACGGAAACGGATGCCGCAGACACCGCCGCGCTCGACGAACGTTTCGTCGGCAAAACATTCGTCCTCACCGGCAAACTAGAAAATTACACCCGCGACGAAGCCGCCAAACTGATCGAAGACCGCGGTGGCCGGGTTTCGTCGTCAGTTAGCAAAAAGACGGACTACGTCTTGGCGGGAAGCGATGCTGGTTCCAAGATGACGAAGGCGGAAAGTTTGGGCGTTGCTGTTCTGGACGAGGCGGCATTCGAACGGATGTTGAGCTACAGGGACTAATCAACGCTTATTTGCTGACGTAATGGAAATGTCAGTCGAGACTACTTGGTATAGTCTAATGGCTTCGAGGTGACGGCGTTATGAACGGAATTCTTGAGTGAGAGAATGCGAAGGAAAAAGTGAGCACGGATACCTGGATTCTGAGATTACGCGACAAAGTTTGCGACTGGGAAGGTTTGACTACTGGAGTTTGACGAATTCAAGGCTATTGTCGCACTTTAATGCCGAACAAATTCTGCTTCTAGTTCCGAGTCGAATTATAGTAGACTTTTGATTTAGCGATGATAAAAACTGCGAAGAAGCACAAAGACAATAACGAAGTCCGGACGGTCAACGTTATAAGAAACACGTGGATTTTGGAAATGCCGGATGAAATCTGTGATTTTGAGGGTATGACTCGCGGAACTTTGGTCAGCCTGACAATTAAAGATCACGGAATTCAGGCAAGTTTTATTCGTCCGCCGTCAGCGAAGCTTCAGGATATTTCGAAAAAGTTAAAATCGAAGAATCACGAGCTTTATGAGGAGCTGAAGCGGCTTGGCGACTAAGAAGATACTCTACCTCGACATAACCGATGCGATTTGGCTTCATTTCGACATCATGCGGATGTGGGATGAAAGAAGATTCGGCGTTGACCAGCGAAGCTTGCTTGAGTCGGCACTTGCGCGACCGAAGCACGCCGCGGTTTACGAAGACGCTGACCTTGTAGGGCAAGCGGCATCGCTTTGTTTCGGCCTCATAAAAAATCATCCGTGGGTTGGCGGCAATAAACGCACCGCAACGCACATAATGGAGGCTTTTCTAAACCTGAATGACTGTCGTATAGAGTGCCAACAAAAGGAAATTATCGAAATGGTTTTGGCGGTCGAGTCGGATAAATGGAAAGTTGAAGAGATTGAGAATTGGTTGCGAAGCAGAGTAATCGCCGTCTGAGTCAGCGAAAGATGTTTTGTGCCGGAACAGTGGACTTAGGGGAGAAAGCCTATGATTTTTCCATGGAAACTGGTCATTCTTATCGCGATAATGGCGGCAGTCGGAATCTATTATTTCCACTATGGCAGGGAGTTAGCATCACCACAAAAGGAATTGCTGTTCGTGAGACTTTCCCTGTTGGTTGTTTTCGGTTTCCTTTTCGTAGGCTTCTTTACGGAGCCACATTTCGCATATTACGTTGATACTTCGCCTACGCACATTCAAACCGTGGATGATGCCCGACTCGCAATTCAACGCTCTAATGAAGTCATTGAAAAAATGGCGAATGACATGCGTGATAGTTCGAATATGGCCGGTATGATCCTGATGGTTCTCGTAGTACTTACGCTGTCATCATTTTTGCGTGTTTCAGAAGTGTTGAGTGGCGAAAAAAAAGGAACAACCGGACGGCAGTGATAAAATGATCTCAATTCTTAACAATGACAAACCGTGACTTTTTTACAGCAAACATTGCAGAAGCGGACACCTTGATCAGCAACGCAATCGACGATGAGGTCCGCCGTCAGACCAACGGTCTTGAACTCATCGCCTCGGAAAATTTCGTTTCCGAAGCCGTCCTGCAGGCGATGGGGACGGTTTTTACCAATAAGTATGCCGAGGGGTATCCGGGCAAGCGTTATTACGGCGGGTGCGAGTTTGCGGATGTGGTGGAGCAGGCGGCGATCGACCGGGCGAAGGAGATCTTCGGGGCCGAGCATGCGAATGTGCAGCCGCATTCGGGGGCGCAGGCGAATATGGCGGTGCTGTTGACGGCGCTCGAGCACGGTGATCAGATTCTGGGGATGAATCTGTCGCACGGCTGGCATTTGACGCACGGGCACCCGTTGAATTTTTCGGGGATCAATTACAAGGTCGCGGATTACGGCGTCAATAAAGAGACCGAGCAGATCGATTACGACGAGTTGCAAAAATTGGCTGAAGAGCACAAGCCGAAGCTTTTAATTTGCGGAGCTTCAGCCTATCCACGGACGATCGATTTCGAGCGGCTCGGGCAGATTGCGCAAAGTGTCGGGGCAAAGGTGATGGCGGATATCGCTCACATTGCCGGCCTGGTCGCGACCGGGTTGCATCCGTCGCCGGTCCCGCATTGTGAATTCGTGACGACGACGACGCATAAAACTTTACGTGGTCCTCGCGGCGGGTTGATCTTGTGTCGCGAAGAGTTCGCAAAAGACGTCGACCGCAGCGTGTTCCCGGGCGTGCAGGGCGGGCCGCTAGTGCACATCATTGCGGCGAAGGCCGTTTCGTTTCGTGAAGCTTTACAGGCCGATTTCAAGACGTACCAGCAGCAGATCGTCAACAACGCAAAGGCGTTGGCCCAAACGCTCAGCAATGCGGGTCTGCGGCTTGTTTCCGGCGGAACGGACAATCACCTTCTGCTTGTCGATGTCTATATGGACGGCAAGGGAATCACCGGCAAAGTGGCCGAAAAAGCGTTGGACGAGGTGCACATCACGGTCAATAAAAATACGATTCCATTTGATACGCAAAAGCCTTTCGTTGCATCGGGAATACGGTTGGGCACCCCGGCGTTGACCACGCGTGGAATGAAGGAAGAAGAAATGCATTCGATCGGCGAAATGATCGCGGCCATTATTCGTGAGCCGGAATCCGAACAGGTCAAGGATCTGGTAAAAAAGAGCGTTGCCGAGCTAACCGCGAAATTTCCGATGTATCCGGAAAGGTTGAAAGAGAGGTCCGAAGGCGCGAGCCCTGGCCACTTAACTAGTGCGAATTGACGTTCTGCTTAGAAAGCAGCGGTCCGGGACGGAACACCGATGAAATCAGTTTTAGCAATTGTTTTTGGCTTGGTACTGTCGGCATCGACACTCAGCCAGACTTCCGATGGCCGAGCGTTGCCGGCCGACTTTCGAAGCGACAATTGCACGCTGTTTCCTAATGGCAATTACGCTGACTGCTGCGTCGCTCACGACAAAGATTATTACTTTGGCGGTTCTCTAAAGGAGCGAAGGGCGTCCGACAAGCGGCTGCGGGAATGTGTCAGGTCAAAAGGAAAGGGGTGGACGCGTAGACTTCTCGCGGACGGAATGTACATCGGTGTACGGCTCGCGGGCGTCTCATTTTTGCCGACTCCGTTTCGGTGGGGTTTTGGGAACAAGTGGCCGAGGAAAAGTCCCGCAAAGACTAAAATCGAGAACGCAGAAAAAGATACAAAACCGTAGCACGACTACTCTTCTATCAAATCGCTATCGGGAAAATAATGTTCCAGCGCGTCCCTCGCCTCTTCCGATTCGTATTCGTAGGCCTTTTGTTCAAGTGAGCTTGCTCCGATCTCGGAGTAAAGCGGGTCCTCTAATAGCGGTACCAGTGTCTGCACGGGCAGCATCGAAAGCGTTTCATAAGCGATCGCCCTGATCTGCGGCATTTCGGTCTGGCGGACGATCTCGGCAATTTCGGCGGCGGAAAATCGCTCAAAAAGTCTGTCCGAGAGTTTGTCCAGCTTGTTATAATCGTGGTTTTTCAGGGCACGTTCGGCGAGTTGGATGAAGACTTCGGCCGAACCGCTTTGTGCTTCAAGCACGCGGACGCAGGTTTCGGCAAGTTCTTTTATCTCACCCAGCTTCTCGGAATCGGTCTTTGTAACGGCGCTCTTCGACTGCTCGTCCAATGCTGTGAGAAGACGGCTCACTTCCCAATCTGCATGTGCGTCGTAAGAAAATTTCTGCGTGGGGTTCGTGCTGGTACCGCCGGAACGCATGGCGCCCGCAAGCAGTTTTTTTGTAATCGGCCGCAATCCGTCCCAAACACTGACGACCGCGGGGCCAAGGTCTTTTATTAACATCGTAACCATTCAAGTGTGCGGTCAAACCGCATACTTGTCAACCAACCCTTATTAGATGATAAATCGTCACCGGTTCGCAAGGAAAATAACGCCGCGTTCGCATCAGTTAGCCGAGGTTTTTCTCGTTTGCACCACCGCGAGCATCCTGGCCTCGGTCTCTTTCAGAATAAGGTCCGCTTCGGCCGGGGCCCTGCCGGCGGGAACGCCCGCGACAAGTGCGTAAGGTGTATCGCTTAAGTGACGCAGTTCCCACGCGGTCGAATCCGGCCGCGAAGAACGCGAAAACCATAACCCGTCCAATTCCGACGGCAAACTCGCGGCATCGCCGAAAAGG
Organism: Acidobacteriota bacterium; assembly: GCA_013140875.1. Classification (GTDB taxonomy): domain Bacteria; phylum Acidobacteriota; class Blastocatellia; order Pyrinomonadales; family Pyrinomonadaceae; genus OLB17. The sequence continues at coordinate 2,270 of JABFSB010000050.1, read as the reverse complement.
CCGTCATCGAACTCGTTTCCAAGGTTCTTAGAAAGCAAAACACGGCGTAAACTCCAGCCGTGTTTCTCGTATTGAGCAATGATCTGTTCTATCGCGGCCCGTTCGATCATTTCTTTTTCGGAAGCGGCTCGACCTGCGGACCGTCATATTTCGGGACCTTGGTATTTACGTTGGCGGCACCGTTCACGTTCATATTGCCCATCATGTTGACCGGCGGTGCATTGCCGCGGGCCACGTTTGCGGCTTCTTTTTCTTTCTCGTCCATCCCTTTGCCGGGTGATTTGTAGCTTCCGCCGAACATTTCGCCCATCGCAAATTTCCAAAAGCCGCCCTCATTTATAAAGGGCAGATCTTCCCAACGCCCGTCCTTGTCGTTTCGCACTTCCAGGGCACCCCAGCATCCTTTTGTCCGCTCGTCGCGCATTTCCGGAAGCGTCGGAGCGAACGTTGTCGCGGTAAAAGCGTTCACATAGACCTTTTCTATCGGGCTTTTCTGCCGGGCCGCAATCGATTCGGCAAACTCCTGGGTTCTGGTCGACATTTCGCCCTTAATTTTCTCCGGACTCTTCTCTTTAACGGCGGCAAACAGACGCTTATATGCTTCCGTCGGCGTGTCGCTGATCGGGTCGCAAACTTTCTCGGCGGCCGTCGTGTTCGAATTCGGCGACGGCGAACTGCCGCAGCCGATGATCGAAAGACAGAAGGAAACAATCAGGAAACCGATAAAAATTCTTTTCATAATTATTAAACGAACAGCAAAGTTCTAATAAACTTTGTTTGAACAAAGTATAGATATTGCCATCCGAAATGTAAATTTTCGGGCATTCGCGGATAAAATCTGATATTTTGAGTTCCGCAACCATTGAAGATGAAAACTTGTCCGAATTGCCAGACACAATACACCGACGATACGCTCCGTTTCTGCCTGCAGGATGGAGCAGTCCTTGATGACGGACGGGTAACTCAACAAGAAACCGTCTCGCTGGCGGGGCAGGAAATGGAAACCGTTGCAAGACGTGCCGCCACCACGGACGCCGACCCAGAGGCGACACAATGGAAACGGCAAAGCGAGGTAACCCATGTTTCCTCTACTACGGAAAAACCCGGCGGCGGTTCTAAGCTTGCCCTGGCAATCGCGGGGCTTGCACTTGTTTTGCTTTTGCTTGCGGGTGCGGGAGCCATAGGTATTTGGCTTTACGTTCGCGGACCGGCGGAAACGGCGGCGGCGAATTCGAACAACGCCCAAAATTCAAAGCCAGGAAATTTGAACTCCAAGATAACCCCGACTCCCACCGCCGCTCCATCGCCCACCGCACAGGCGGGCAATATGAATTCCGGCTCTGCGCCGGTGACCACGCCGACACCCGATTTCGATAAAACCGCGGCGTCGCGAGAGGTTTCACAGCAGGTGAGTAAATGGAAAACCAATGCCGAAACTGGCGATCTGGATTCGCAGATGCGCACCTATGCACCGACGGTCGATTATTACAGAAAACGCGGCGCCAGCCGGGATTTTGTCCGGGCAGACCGCGCCCGGGCCTATCGTTTGTTCGATTCTATGTCGATAACCTTGAGCAATATGAGCGTTACGATTGCCGATTCGGGCGACACCGCGACCGCCGTTTTCGACAAGGAATGGGTATTTGACGGCACCCGGCATTCGACCGGGAAGGTCCGACAGCAGCTTCAGTTTCGCAAGATCGACGGCCAGTGGCTTATTACGGGCGAGCGTGATCTGAAGGTCTATTACACTAACTAATTTCTTGTCCTGGTCTCTGTATTCCATTGGATTATGAAAGCATTAAGGATCGAACAGGGTAATTTGAGCCTTTCCGATGTTCCGTTGCCGAATACCGAAAAAGACGCGCTCGTCCGTGTCATTTGCTCGGGTATTTGCAACACGGACCTTGAGATAGTTCGCGGATACGCCGGATTCAGCGGCACGATCGGGCACGAATTCGTGGGTGTTGTCGAACGAAGCAGCGAGCGTCCTGAGATCGTCGGCAAGCGCGTGGTCGGTGAGATCAATGCGGGCTGCGGAGAATGCGAATTATGTAAAAATGGCGATGCACGGCACTGCCATCGGCGCACCGTCCTCGGCATAGTCGGCCGTGACGGCTGTCACGCGGAATTTCTGACGTTGCCGTCCCGGAATCTTTTCGAGGTGCCGGTCGGCGTTTCCGACGAGCAGGCGGTCTTTACCGAACCGCTTGCCGCGTCTTACGGCATCACGGAGCAGGTGGAAATCGGGCCGGACACGGTTGTTGCAG